>CAZMRG010000177.1:0-6114 GCA_964568655.1 uncultured Ignavibacteriales bacterium
TTTCGGTTCATTCGCCAAAAACTAACATGACTATAGTTGTATTCTATAATTCGCAAACGAACCGCGACCCTGATGATTTTCTGAAGAGAATTCTGCCGTTAATAGAAAAGTAGTTAACATTTATCCGTCAGACCGCTTCAAGCGGTCAGACGGTTTGAAAACCAATTGTTCTTAAAGAAAAATGGATTCCCCCTGCTTGCAGCAGGCAGGCCTTCGCGAGAATGACAACACATAAGTTTTCAAAACCTTATGTTTACCGAATAATAATAGTTCTTAAATTCCAGGACTGCATCAGGCTTATATAATGATCTTTCGATCAGGGATATAACAAGGTTTTTCAAAACAAATCCTGTGAGCGATTGCACCATTTGGTTTGGCGGCAGTACAAATCTTAACGAGTTTTCTATTGCCAGAACCGCGGCCCCTTTTATGGCAAGCGATTTAAAATAACTTTTTACTTCTGTTATTGGCACATACATGCTTGAGCTGTGATTGGCGTATATATTTATGAAATCAAACGGCTTTATGCTCATTTGCGGTGTGAAATTAATTATAGCATAGCCCGCCCAAAACCCGCCGAAGTTTATATTGCTTCTGAAAGTTGAAACAATTCCCGGCGCATGGAATACTTCAGTTTTCTTATGTTGAAATTGGGAATTGGTGTATTCATGGAGCAGTACGTCAGAATTGTCCAAAGGATTATCATCCTTATTTATGGAAGAAACATTTTTGCTGTCTTGTTTTATTTTTATAACAGAATTATTGTCGTGGTTTTCGGGCGCGGGTCTGGGCTCATCAGTCAATGAATTCTGCCCCATGGCTTCGCCTGAGGCTGAGATCAAAATGATAAATAGTATTATAACCATTTTAGGCATGGCTACCGGGATTAATTCTGAAACAGCATATTCAGCAAAAGGTGTTTACAGTAGGGAGCAGTTAACAGTAATGCGAGGTTACTCCGCGGGAAAAGGTATAATTCATTTGAAACATAACAAGTTTAGCTTAACTTTGCAAGCGCATTTCTGAGGCTTTCTATCACTTTTTCCACTTCTTCGAGCCTGCATGTGCCCACCGAAAGCCTGTACCACGAAGAATCGGCTGAATCGCCAAATGCATGAAAAGGCACAATAGCTACATGGGCTTCCTCTAACAGGTATTTAGTAATGTCGCGGGTTGTTTCAAGAACGGAGCCATCGTCGGCTTTTTTCATCCCATGCAGCTCAAACTGTACAGTAAGGTATATTGCAGCCTGCGGCGCAATCGCATTCACTTTGTATCCTTCTTTTTTCAGCGCCATAAATCCTTCATAAAACCCTTCCAGCCTTTTATGCACTTTGTCTTTGTATTCGGCAAGAAATGAATCCACAAGCCCTGCATTAGAAAGATACCGCGCGGTTGCAACCTGTTCGGCTTTGGGCGCCCAGGCGCCGAGGTGTGAGAGAATAGACTTCATCTTATCAATTACTCTTTCCGGCCCGAACGACCATCCTACCCTAACGCCTGTAGCTGCAAATGCTTTTGAAAGCCCGTCAATAAATATTGTATAATTTCTCATTTCCGGATTAATTGAAACAGGGTTAAAATGTTCGGTATCGCCAAAAGTGAGAACCCAGTATATTTGATCATACATTAAGTACAATGGCTTTTCATTTGGTGAACGCCTGTCGTTTTCTTCAATTATCAAATTACAAATATCTTCAAGCTGCTTGTAACTGAACACTGTTCCTGTTGGATTAAGCGGCGAGCAAAGCGAGATAAGAGCGGCATCTTTTACATAAGGCCGCATATCTTCGGCTGTCGGCATAAAATTATTTTCAGGCGTTGCAAGAATTTCTACTTTCTTTGCATGCGATAAGTGCGAGTAGTGATTGTTGTTCCATGACGGCACAGGGAATATCACGGTATCGCCGGGCTGGACAACAGTTTGGTAAGTAGCATAAATAAGCGGCCTGGCGCCCGCTGCGGTTAATATTTCATTAGGCGTGTAAGATAACCCTTCTCTATCTAAAAGAAATTTTGAAACAACTTTCCTTAATTCTAATATTCCGTTTGCGGGCGGGTAATTAGTTTCTTTTTCCCTGTATGCTTTTATTATTTCGTCTTCAAGCTCTTTGGGAATAGAAAATATCTTCGGGTCGAAATCGCCGATAGTGAGATTATATATTTGCTCCCCATTTTTGATCTTCTCATTAATTTCGCCTGCAAGCTTGATTATTTCGGAGGCAATCAAAGTTTCCGCCATTTGGGAAACCATTAGCTTTCTTTGTACTGTCTCTGTTGTCATAGATTTTCGGGAAAGTTAGGCAAATATAAAGCAAAGTTTGTTTTATTATCTATGCCAAAAAAATAAAAATGGCGCTTGAAAATATATCCTTTAAAATTTATAACCTATGCTCAGAGCAAGCGATTCTTTGAATTGCGTTCTTGGGCCTTTGCCAACCTGCGTTTTCACCCCGTTAATAGTCTGATATATTGGCACGGGTATATCGTTATCGTAAATAAGCTGAGTTGATACAGCGGCGCTCAGGAATGAATTTACCTTCATTAACAGCCCGGTTTCCCAGTTAATATCGATGTTTTTTCGGTTAGCGGAATTTTTGTCTGTGTAGTTATTAAACAGCTGGAGCTTAGTGGCAAATAAAATATTTTTGAAAATTTCCTTTTCAAGTACAGCATTCAGGGAAGCTCCAAATTCAGGGCGGATCTGTTTACCTTTCTGAATTTTGTTTCCGTTTGCATCATATATCGCCGAATCGACTCCAAATGCTCCTGCATCCGCAAGCTTCTGGTCCAATACAAATGTGAACTTACCTGTAACCGGTGAAACGAAAAGAGAAAAATATTTATTTGGTTTCCAGTTTAATCCTATTGCAAGCGTTAAAAATCCCGGCGCCATAAATTTTGAAATTTCCTCGGTATCGTTTGGATAATTATAACCGGCTGCAAATTGCGTTCTGAAATTCAATTGCGCGCTGTAATAAAACTTCCCAAACGCAAATTTTCCGTAATTGCTGCTGAAGTCAATTTTGTCTTCATTTTTTCTAATTCCCTCATCATCGCTTTTTAAGAGCCCGAAGGCAAGGTCAAGATTATTATCCCAATATTTTTTGTAACCGCGGTATTTGACAAGGAAATTGAATATACCTGTGCCTGCAATTGAATTTTCACCGCCTTCCGCCCAATTGCTAAAGGCAGCGTGGCTGAAATTTGCAGCAATAAAACCGCTTTTATGCCAACCAAGAGTGTCTTTCTTCTCTTGAGAATTAGCTATAGAAAGCAATGTAAAAAATAAAGAAAAGTAGTTATGATATTTTTCATAATATTTTTTAATTATTTATATTATAGGACTTTATGAACCTATAACTGATGTGATAAATTAATTGGGAGATGAATTTAGACGTTTTTAGCGCTAAATCATGAAGATACTGATATTAACAGTAATGAGAGGAGATTTGTTCTGTAAAAGAAAACTACGGAACCATTATTAATTATGTGCCACGGCTTCAATCTCAACAAGCACATCTTTAGGAAGCCTTGCGACTTCAACCGTGCTTCTTGCCGGCTTCGATTCGCCGAAAAATTCAGCATAGACTTCATTCATCGCTGCGAACTCGTTCATGTCTTTTATGAACACTGTTGTTTTAATAACCTGATTAATACTGCTGCCGGATTCTTTAAGTAATTCTTTTATGTTAAGAAGTACTTGCCTTGTTTGTTCTTTTATTCCTCCTTCAACTACATTTCCTGTTACTGGATCAAAAGGAATCTGACCCGATGTAAAAATAAGATTCGTATTTGAAGAGTGAACTCTTATTGCCTGAGAATAAGGTCCAATTGGCGCAGGCGCATTTTTTGTATAAATAATTTCTTTGACCATAATGATCTTGTTTGATGAATTGTCAGTTAATATAAATGAGGTGTATTTGTGCAAAATATCGCTAAAATTATTCAAAGTCAAGAGATTGACAAAATGTCAATATGTTTTGATTTTTTGCTGTTTTCAAAGACAATTTTTCGCAAATAATGAAATTATGTCAATGCCTTAGTTGGCTAACCTTCAAAAACGTTGAAATTTCAACAAAATATTTTGGCACGCCAATTGTATAGTTAATGGATGTAAACCGAAAATCAAATTTACAAATAACTATATAAGGAGGCCCCAAATGACAATAGTAAAATTCAAACCATCGGGCGAGATGGATTTCAGTAATAACTGCAAAAAGTTCTTCGGTGATCTTGATTCCCCGTTTTTCAGCCAGTGGGGATTAAAACCGTTTAACTCGGGTGATTTCAGTCCCAGGGTTGATGTGACCGAGGACAAAAATAATTTATATGTTCATGCCGAAATTCCCGGCGTCGATAAGAAAGATATTAAGATCAACGTTGTTGGCGACGAACTGACTATCAGCGGCGAGAAGAAATCTGAAGAGAAAGATGAAAACAAAAACTACTTCAGGCTCGAAAGGTCAAGCGGAAGCTTCTCAAGAAGCTTTACTTTACCTGCCGAAGTTGTGATCGATAAGATAGAAGCTGAATATAAAGACGGAGTATTGAACATTACTCTGCCTAAGACCGAAGAAGCAAAAGTTGTTGAGAAACAGATAGAAGTAAAGTAAGTAAGGTGAGACGGCAAACGTGAGACGTCAAACGTAAAAGAAAAAATCAAATTACCTAACCGCTCCCCCTCTCCAGGTGGAGAGGGGGCCGGGGGGTGAGGTAGTAATGCAGGAAAAAATTTTTAGCGCAACCGAGGCAGAGAATGAATCGATACAGGAGTTTTTAGAGAAACGCTCTTTTACTAAAATTCCGCTATCGGTTAATTCACTTGGTCATTTTGAAGTTGATGCAAAACTTAACGGAATTAATGCAAAGTTTATTGTTGATACCGGCGCATCAGGCACCGTGATAGATGAGACAAGCTCATCTGATTTTAATCTTCTGTTGTTAACCCAATCTGAAGACAAAGCGGCGGGACTGGGAACCAATACGCTCCAGGTGACCAAAAGCGCGTGTAACGAAATAATTTTAGACGGTTTTAAAATTGAAAACTGGGAAGTTGGAATAATTAACCTTTCACATGTTAATGAAGCGCTCTCAACGCGCGGCGCAAAAATCGTAAACGGCGTTATTGGCGCTGATATTATGAATATATATAGCGCGGTGATTGATTACGGAGAAAAAGCATTATACTTGAAAAACAGATAAATTAATTAACGCCTCACCCATCTCCTTTTGGGAGAGGGGCAGGGGTGAGGGTTGTTATGCCGACAGATTATATAATGCGGATGATCGAGGAGTTCTTCAGGGCTCTTAGAGGCGTTATAGGTAAGAGGCAGGAAAAGAATTACGATCTGGCGCGCGAAGGCCTGGATAACTTAAGCAGGATGATTACAGGATTAAATGTTGAACAGATAAAAACAATCGGCGCGGAAAATATAATGCATTTTTTCAATCTCAGCAAACCCGAGGATATTGAAAAAATATTTTGTACCGCGAAGATCCTGAAAGAACAGGGGCTGATAGAAGAAGACGAAGGAAACATTGAAGAGAGTAAAAAGAGCTTTGGATATTCGCTGAATTTTTTTGAGCTGATAAAAGATAAAAAATCAGAGGACCAGCAGGAAGTTTTAGAAGAAATAACGCAAATAAACAATAAAATCCGCGGCTAAAGCCGGCTGATAATAATTCAGTAAAGGCGGCCGCAAAAGAAAAGGAAAATAAAACTATGGGAAAAATAATTGGAATCGATTTAGGAACTACCAACTCGGTTGTAGCTGTAATGGAAGGCAACGACCCCGTGGTAATTCAAAACGCTGAGGGCCACAGAACCACTCCTTCTGTTGTAGCATTTACCAAGAACGGCGAACGCCTTGTTGGGCAGGCGGCAAAGAGGCAGTCGGTAACAAACCCCCAGAACACCATCTCGTCAATAAAGAGATTTATGGGCAGAAGGTATGATGAGGTAAGGGATGAAATGACAAAGGTCCCTTATAAAGTTATTAAAGGCGAGAACGAAACCGCCAGGGTTGAAATTGGCGACAGAGTTTACTCGCCCCCTGAGATCTCCGCGATGATACTTCAGAAGATGAAACAGACAGCGGAAGATTATCTTGG
>CAZMRG010000178.1:0-6005 GCA_964568655.1 uncultured Ignavibacteriales bacterium
TTATCTTGTCCATAACAGAAAAATACTGAGGCACGTTGATGATTCAATAGTAAGAATATCAGCCGGAAACGAATATCTCATTCGCCGCGCAAGAGGCTATGCGCCAATGCCAATCCAGATTGCAGGCGCGGATGAATCAGTTCTTGCAGCTGGCGCGCATCTGAAAAATACAATCGCTGTAAACAAAGGAACAAATGTTTTTATCAGTCAGCATATAGGCGACCTTGAAAATGAAGAAGCGGTTAACGCTTTTGAAAGAGTTATAGATGACCTTGAGTCATTTTATGAAATTAATCCTAAAGCAGTTGTATGCGATCTGCATCCGGATTATATTTCTACCAAATATGCAAAAAGTATAGGGAAGAAAGTCCATCAGGTACAGCATCATTATGCACATGTGCTTTCATGCATGGCGGAAAATGAAATTACCGGAAATGTCCTCGGGGTTTCATGGGACGGAACGGGTTATGGAACAGACGGAACAATCTGGGGCAGCGAGTTTTTGATTTCCGATGGCGCTGAATTCAAAAGATTCGCGCATCTAAAATCATTTGTTTTACCCGGAGGGGAAAAAGCTATTGAACAGGTTTGGCGTTTAGGATTTGCTCTATTATATAATGTATATGGCGATAAAGCTCTGGGAATGAACGATATCGCTTTGATTAAAAACCATAAACCCGGAGAGCTTAACCTGATTAAACAGCTTATAGATAAGGGGATTAACTCGCCGGTTACGACCAGTATGGGCAGATTATTTGACGCAGTTACCGCGATTATCGGCATAAAAATGGAAGCAAATTTTGAGGCGCAGGCAGCTATGGAGCTGGAATTTGCCGCAAATGATATAGATACAAATGAACTTTATGAATTCGATATTGTTAAAGAAGATGAATCGTATATAATTGATTGGAAGAGAATTGTTGAAGGTGTTATATTTGACTTGAGGAGCGGTATTTCGAATGGATTAATTTCCGCGAAGTTTCACAATACTCTTGCTGAAATTATAATAGATATTGCAAAACTGGCCGGAGAAAAAAAAGTTGTTCTCACCGGAGGGTGTTTCTTAAATAAATACCTGCATGAAAGAAGTATCAACAGATTAAAAGAAGAAAAATTCAAAGTATATTGGCATACGAAAGTTCCTGCCGGCGACGGCGGAATTTCGCTTGGACAAATTAAATATTCAACTTATAAATAATAATATGTGTTTAGCGGTACCGGGAAAAATATTAAGCATTAATGGCTCTGCTGAGGACCTTACAAGAGTCGGCAAAGTGAGCTTTGGAGGAATTGTAAAAGATGTAAATCTTGCATACGTTCCTGAAGCAAAAATAGACGATTATGTTATAGTTCACGTTGGTTTCGCTCTCAATACTGTAGATGAAAGCGAAGCTATGAAAGTTTTTGAATACTTGAAAGAAATGGATGAACTTGGCGAACTTTCTGAAGGTGAAAATAAATGAAGTTCGTAAACGAATACAGGGACCAGGAAGCGTCTGAACGATATTCGCAGATGATCCATGATATAACCACAAAAGAATGGAATATCATGGAAGTTTGCGGCGGGCAAACTCATGCGATTGTGAAATTCGGTATAGATGAATTGCTGCCAAAACAAATAAATTTAATACACGGGCCCGGCTGCCCGGTTTGCGTCACGTCGCTTGAGCTGATCGATAAGTCGATTGAAATTGCATCTCGCAAAGATGTAATATTCTGTTCATTCGGCGATATGCTACGCGTGCCCGGCTCAAAAAAAGATCTGTTAAGCGTGAAAGCCGATGGCGGAGATGTGAGGATGCTGTATTCGCCGCTTGATGCTTTAAAAATTGCCAAAGATAATCCTGATAAAGAAGTGGTTTTTTTTGCAGTTGGTTTTGAAACAACGGCTCCTGCCAACGCAATGACTGTATACCAGGCAAAAGAACAAAATATAAAAAACTTTTCTATTTTAGTTTCTCATGTGCTTGTTCCGCCTGCTATGGAAGCGATTCTCTCATCAAAACAAAACAGGGTGCAGGGATTTCTTGCCGCAGGGCATGTTTGCACGGTAATGGGATATAATGAGTATTATCCGCTGACGAAGAAGTACAAAGTCCCGATAGTAGTAACGGGTTTCGAACCGCTTGATATTCTGCAGGGAATTTATCTCTGCGTAAAGCAGCTTGAAGAAGGCAAAGCAGAAGTTGAAAACCAGTATGTACGCGCAGTTCAACGCGACGGAAATTTGAAAGCGCAGGAAATTATAAACAGAGTGTTTAAGATAGGAACAAGAAAATGGCGCGGCATCGGTGAAATTCCCGATAGCGGCCTTGTATTACAGGACGAGTACATCCATTATGATGCATCTACAAAGTTTGGACTGGCTGAATTGGTAGTTGAAGAACCCAAAGAATGCATCAGCGGGTTAGTTCTGCAGGGAATAAAGAAACCAAATGAGTGTGCGGCATTCGGAACTTTGTGCACGCCCGAGCGTCCGCTTGGTGCCACTATGGTCTCATCCGAAGGCGCATGCGCCGCATATTACAGGTACAGGAAGAACTGATAAATGGAAGATAAAGAATTCAGCCTCTCGTGCCCCATCCCGATTTCGGATTATCCAAAAGTTCTGCTGGCACATGGCGGCGGCGGAAAACTTATGCAATCTTTGATAGATAAAATGTTTCGCCCGTCATTCTCAAACAGCCTGCTCGCCCAAAACCATGATTCAACTGTAATAGATATTAAAGCATCTAAAATCGCCTTTACAACCGATTCATATGTAGTAAAACCGATTTTCTTCCCGGGCGGCGATAT
This sequence comes from uncultured Ignavibacteriales bacterium, assembly GCA_964568655.1. Taxonomy (GTDB): domain Bacteria; phylum Bacteroidota; class Ignavibacteria; order Tepidaquicellales; family OLB5; genus CAWFKW01. Next base: position 2,797 of record CAZMRG010000178.1, read on the forward strand.
AGGAACTCTTGCCATAAACGGAACGGTAAATGATCTATGTATGAGCGGTGCAGAACCGCGTTATATAAGTATTGGTATGATAATTGAAGAGGGCTTCCCGATGGAGGACCTTTGGAGAGTTGTACAATCATTAAATACATCTGCAAAAGAAGCGGGAATAGAAATTGTAACCGGCGATACTAAAGTAGTTGATAAAGGCAAGGGCGACGGAATATTTATCAACTCATCGGGAATAGGGATTATAGAAAACAACCTGAACATTTCGCCCGGAAATATTAAACCAGGGGATGTCATAATTGTAAACGGCGACCTTGGAAGACACGGTATAGCAATTATGGCTGAACGCGAAGGACTTGCATTTGAATCTAAGATAAAAAGCGACTGCGCGCCGTTGAACGGAATTGTAAAAAAGTTAATTGATTCCGGTATTGATATTCACTGCATGAGAGATTTAACCCGGGGCGGGCTTTCAAGCGCTTTAAATGAATTGGCAGAAAGCTCAAAAACTGAAATTCTTATTGACGATAATTCAATCCATGTGCATGAAGACGTTCAGGGGGCTTGCGAAATTCTGGGATTTGACCCATTGTACGTTGCCAATGAGGGCAAGTTTATTGTTTTTGTAGATCCCGAAAATGCAAATAAATGCCTGAAATTGATGAAATCACATCTGCTTGGAGCTGAATCAGCCATAATTGGAAAAGTCACAGACGGAACAAAACCCATTGTTAAGCTTAAAAGCAGGATCGGAACAGTACGAATATTGGATATGTTAAGCGGCGAACAATTACCCAGAATTTGTTGAAATCGTTAGGCCGGATATTTATTAATTCACTAAAAAAACTACTCAAAGTTCCTATAAATCTTCAATTAATATGATGTTCAATTTTTCTTTTTTTTCTTATATTGCTGAAGAAATCAGAAAGGGGGATACTTTACTGATATGAATAAACGAATATTTTTTCGGTCTGCTCAGATCATATTGGCAATTTTGCTGGTGATTGTGATACAGAGATGCGGAGGCGATGATTCCGTCAGTCCTTCAGGAACATTTATGGGTGGCACAATAACTTATACTAATACAAGTTTGGTGACCAACGGCGGCTATTATGCAGTTTCTTTTTATGGGGATTCAACAAGTCCGTTGAGCCATACGCCGATTAAGACTGATTCGCTTGTAGTAAGCGTAAGCGGCGGCCTTGCTTCTGCATATTTTAAAGAAACTGGATTACCTTCCGGAAATTATTACATAGCTTCAACATGGGTTCGTTCTTCCGACCACGCCCGTTTTATACTTGGAGGATTTGGCTGCGATATTACTTTGCACTGCCCCGCTCCAACGGAGGTTGCTTTTCCAAACTACGCCGGCACTGCCACGCTTGACTTTTTAAGCAAGACCGACCCGGCTAGTCCTACTTATCCGTAGTATTATTCGGTGACAACATAATTTGATATGACACACCCCGTTTATTTTTTTTGACGGGGTGTTGCTGTATTAAGGCTTAGGTCTATTTTATCACAGTGAAGTGAAAGTCTTTAATCGATTTCTCATCGTAATTTAACTTTCCATCCATGTCTACAATAACTCCCGGCACATTTTGAGTATCGTTAATGTATTCTTTGGCTCCTCTAATGAACAATATTTTAGAAAGAACAACTGCTTCTTCCGTGGTATTTGCAATCGCTGTTGCGCTTTCGGAAGTCATTGAAGGATAGCCCGTTTTAACGTTAAATATATGATGATATCTCACACCGTTTATGATGGCAAAGCGCTCATAATCGCCGCTAGTGCCAACAGAAAGATCTTTGACCTCGAGCGAAGCAATAATTGCATTCTTTTTCCTTGGGTGTTCGATCCCTACGCTCCATTCTTCCGTTTCAGATTTTGAGCCGCAAACGCGGATATCTCCCCCGCCGTTAACAAAAAAATTATTCATTCCATTCTCCTTCATTACATCTGACGCCCTGTCAATTGCATATCCTTTTGCAATTCCACCTAAATCAATCTTCATTCCCCTTTCCGGAAGAAATACCGAGGTATCAGCCTGATTCAAAATTATCTTCTCGTAACCAACTAATTTCACCAATGAATCAATAGCCGATTGCGGCGGGATTTTTATTACCGGGTTATCGCTGTTAAATCCCCATAGCTCAGTAATGCACCCGATAGTAATATCAAATATCCCGCTATACTTTTTTGAATAATTTATTGAACGTTCAATTATTGAGTAAGTTTCGTAACTGACTTTTACCGGATTTACTCCGGCATGTGTATTAATTTTATAAACTTCACTTGTATCAATGGTGGAGCTCATCACACCCTGAATTCTTTCAACCTCCTTCAATGAATAATACATCGCCCGTTTCATTGAATCAATAGAAGGACTAATTGCAGTTATATCAAACTTAGTCCCCATTAGATACTTGGTGGCGGTAAATTCATATAACTGCTGGGCGCGGCAGTTTAAACTAAAAAGGAGAACCGCTGTTAAAGCGGCTCCCCTTATAAAACTTGACAATGATTTTAATGAGAATTTAGTCGGCAATTATGTGCACCTGGTTTGGTATGCAAACTATATTTTCTCCGCTGAGTGAAATGCTGCCGGAATTAACGCAGTTCTTGTGCGTGCATGAAGCCTGGACAACTCTTGCTTTCCGTCCGCTCACATTAACTATCATCTCCCCTTTCGACCCCATAACAGTAATATTCCTGTTTGAAGTCGATGCTGAAACTTTCCCGACTAACCTATCTTTATGAAAAATCAGAAAATTACTTGCCGTAGTTTCGCCGCCCGATGAAGTGAATTTTATTCTTACGGGATTATTAATAATTCTGGGGAGTTCAAGTTCTTTCGCAATTTCAGCCACATGCCTGCGAACGTCGTCGCTTCCGGTTTTGTAATTGACAAGTTTGCCTCCCCTTACCAGGACAATATCAGCGCTTTCGGCCTTATCCAGCCTGTATTCGGAAAACTTAATAACGCCTCCGCCGTCATTGAGGCTGTTCATAAATTCCTGGGCAAGGTTGATTGCTTTATCTTCATTATCCGTTATCAGCTCAAGCGAAAAACTGTCTGAAGCCGGATTTGTAGCAGCCATAACTTTTGTAAGCGCTGAACCTGCGACATTAGATATCGCAGCCGCCCCAATGGCAAATGAACTTATTTTAAAGAAATTTCTTCTGTTCATAATTTATTATTTCATTAAAA
>CAZMRG010000179.1:0-5923 GCA_964568655.1 uncultured Ignavibacteriales bacterium
CTCTTATTCTTTGTGGTCACGCATGATCTATACATATATTGTTTTCATCGGTGGCAACATTCAAATAAATATTTATGGCGAATTCATGAAGCCCATCACTCAACGCTGCAGGTCGACTGGCTATCCGGCATACGTTCGCACTCGCTTGAAATACTGATTAACCAAACCATTGAATTCGCACCCATCATTCTGCTTGGCGCGGCGCCTGAAGTTGCAATTTATAAAGGTTCTATCAGCGCTATATGGGGTATGTATATTCACTCCAATATCAATGTTCATTCCGGCTGGCTGCAATACATAATCAACGGACCGGAAATGCACCGCTGACATCACAGCGATGACGGCAAAGACTCGCATAATAAAAATTTTTCCACAAAGCTTGCTATGTGGGACTGGCTATTCGGGACATCGTATTTCCCCAAAAAAACGAAAGCGGAAAAATACGGTTTGGGAACAAATGATTTCCCAAAGAATTATTTCAAACAGCATATCTTTGCTTTCCGCAAATTCAAATAGCCCTTTCGAAGAAACCGGATATAATAGTACAAAAACAGCGGCTAGTCGATTTGATTTCATTTTTTATGACTTTATTTATTTTTCATGCATAAGTAATTTGTTTTAAATGAGAGCTCTCCTAAAAGAATAAAAACAAAGTCATGAAATCAATACCGCGTATACACATTGCTAACCTGCCAACGCCTATAGAGGAATTACCAAGGCTTTCAAAAGCATTGGGAGGTCTGAAAATTTTCGTCAAACGTGATGACTTGACAGGGTTGGCATTCGGAGGAAACAAAACGCGCAAGCTTGAGTTTCTGACGGCAGAGGCGCAGAAATTAGATGCAAAGATGCTTATCACTGCAGGAGCGGTTCAATCGAATCACTGCCGGCAAACTGCTGCAATTGCCGCCCGTTTAGGCTTCAGGTGTAAGCTTGTTTTAACTGGCGAGCTGCCGGCTGACCCTACAGGAAACTTGCTGCTTGATGTGCTATTTGGGGCAGAGATAATAAATGTGCCAAACCGGGAGGACCGCGATCGTATCCTTAAAGAAACATTTGACAAATCATATGCTGAGGGAATGAAGCCTTACCTGGTTCCTTACGGCGGTTCAAATCCAACCGGCTCGCTGGGATATGCATTTGCAATAAAAGAATTGATGGAACAAAAATTAGATCCCAGCTGGGTGATCATTGCTTCTTCATCCGCCGGCACACAGGCGGGATTGTTACTTGGTCAGAGAGCATTTGGATTTAAAGGTAAAATCCTGGGGGTGAGCATTGATGAATCTGCGGACCTGCTGAAATCAAATGTATCAGCATTAGCTTCAGATGCTTCAATGATGCTCGGTGACAGAATTGAATTCACTTCAGAAGATGTAAATGTTACTGACGACTATTGCAAATCGGGATATGGAGTATTTAACGATGCCGAACGTAAAGCTCTAAAATTATTTGCTATGTTTGAGGGTTTGCTTTTGGATCCTGTTTACACGGCCCGCGCCGCAGCCGGAATGATTGATCTTAACCGCAAAGGTTTCTTCAGGAAAGATGAAACAATCCTGTTCTGGCATACAGGCGGACTGCCGGCATTGTTCTCGGATAAATATTCCGGATCGATTATATAGATTTGGATTGAATAACAGGCAAAGCAAACAGATTATTCAATACTTTGTAAATTAGTTTTTCATAAACAAAAATGGCTCAGAAAATTACTTTTCCGAGCCAGAACTAATGTTTTTGTCGGTGTGAGAGGATTTGAACCTCCGACCCTGGCGCCAAAGGCGCCATGCTCTACCGGGCTATTTATTTAATCTGGAAATCTGCTAAAAATCTTTTTATTCCCCTCTTTTTAATTTTGTTTTCGAACAATATCGCTTCGCTTCTACTTTCGAATTCAAAGTATTTTAATAGCCTCCAGGGAATCCCTTTCCTGGTATATTTGCCTTCGCCGCTATTATGTTCAATTATTCTATTTGTAAGATCTTGCGTACTTCCTACATAGTAACCTTTTGAAGATTGGCTTTCTATAATATATGTGAAATACATTGAAAGGAATTTTTGTCGGTGTGAGAGGATTTGAACCTCCGACCCTGGCGCCAAAGGCGCCATGCTCTACCGGGCTATTTATTTAATCTGGAAATCTGCTAAAAATCTTTTTATTCCCCTCTTTTTAATTTTGTTTTCGAACAATATCGCTTCGCTTCTACTTTCGAATTCAAAGTATTTTAATAGCCTCCAGGGAATCCCTTTCCTGGTATATTTGCCTTCGCCGCTATTATGTTCAATTATTCTATTTGTAAGATCTTGCGTACTTCCTACATAGTAACCTTTTGAAGATTGGCTTTCTATAATATATGTGAAATACATTGAAAGGAATTTTTGTCGGTGTGAGAGGATTTGAACCTCCGACCCCCTGGTCCCGAACCAGGTGCTCTACCGGGCTGAGCCACACACCGAAATCTATTAATAATACGTATTTACAAGCTTAAAAAAAGGATGTTTTCATTAATAAAGCAAATAAAATAAATTGCTCATAAACATACGGGTTTTTTGTGAATTAATAAATTCAGTAATTTGTCTCAGATTTTAATTTCTTTTTTGAATAATAAAAGTTGAGGATATTAAGCCCGGATCTGTAAGTTGATCCGGGCTTGATTTTAGAACGCCTATAATATATATGCACGCGTCTTGTAAGCTTCCATGAACAATATAAGGGCCGAATTTGTTGATCCGGCCCCTAAGTATACTACTATTACTTTACCAAACCATCTTTTTGCCTTCACAAACTGCCGGTTTTAAATATGAAAAGGGTGAACTCCGGAAGCTTTGCGCCATCCAAACGATTCCCGGGAGAAGCCAGCCTTTTTTATTTCTTTAATAAGAGTTTTGGCTTTTCTGCCCAATATATCGTAAACCTTAATCAGAACCTTCGAATCAGCCGGCAAAGTATTTTTAATAGTAGTGGTGGAATTATTCGGTTTTGAACCCTGTGAACATAGCGCCTGCCGCGAGCCGTGAGAGCCCTTCAGAACGCATTTATTTTCAGGATTCTTATTCATTGAAAAATGATAAATTTATATTCATATTGAACATATAATTCTATCGAATAGTCTTTACTAACTTAATTAAAAAGTTGAAATTCTCCAAAGTTTTTTCAAGGATATTTATTCAGCTTTGTGAGATTCAAAAAATTATACCGCATGACTTTATCGCTGGATATTTTGGATCAGGAAGAACTTGACAAGTTCGAAAAATTTATTAACTCACCGTTTTTTAATTCCCGTCCAAAAATAATCGCCCTTTTTGAATACCTGAAAAACAATGAGAATGTAAATAAAGAATCGGCTTTCTCCGCAGTCTATATAAATGAAAAATATAATGACGCGAGGATCAGGAGGCTGTTCTCTGACTTCACCGCCATACTTGAAAAATTCCTCGGTTACTTAAACATGGAAATATGGGAGGATGATTTTGTAACGGTCAAATCGCTGGGATCGCTTGTTGATAAAGGATTGAATAAACGGTTTGATATCAATTATAAGGATCTCTCGGCAAGGCTGAAAAAGATCTTTATCAAAGATGACGCCTACTACAGGAACCTTGCAGAAATAGAATTATTGAATCACTATGTTAATGGCAGCCCGGGGGGTTTAAAAAATTCAGTTGACAATATAGATCTCCATTTTATTTTTGCAAAACTTCACAGATACAGGGATATATTGTTATTTCAGTCTCTTCATCCCAAAAGCATTGATTACAAAATGCTTTTTTGGGATGAAATTATTGAATATATTAAAGCTAATATCACAGCTATAAAAAAGGAACATCCAAATTTGTATATCATTTACCTGACTGTCATGGCAATGGCAAATAAAAACGGGCATACTTACATATCCGTACTCAAAGAATATTTAAGCCAGAATGAACGCCGGTTTAATAAAGAAAGATTGAGCTATTATTATAACTACGTGGTTTCATTTTATTGGATGCAGATAAACGAAGGGAAAACCGGATACTATAAAGATGCTTACGCCATCTATAGGATTATGGAAAAAAAAGGACTTTTCAGAACTGAAAGATATGTACCTCACAATGTGATAAATAATGTGGCTATGGCGGCTGCGGCTAACTATGATTATGAATGGCTTGAAAAATTTATAAACGATTACAGGAAACGAATAGAACCGGAATTTGCGGAAGATGTGTTTAATTTAAGCCTGGCGCGTATCCTTTTCTATAAAGTTGATTATAGCGGAGCCCTGAACTTTCTTAACAAAATAACTTACAGAAATTCTAATTATTTTTTTAATTCTAAAATGCTGCTGGCGAGAATTAAATATGAGCAGGGAGATCTAAACGGCATAAAATACGTAGTCGACAGCCTGAGACATTACTCAAAAATGAAGAAGACCCTTGTTCCGCAGCAGGTATCAAATTTAAACATGGCGGTCAAATATTTAAGGCTTCTTGTACGGGCAGCAAGAAAAGGGAGCGATGAAGCGTTGAAAATGAAGGAATCGCTCGATAATGAAAAAAAATCGGTGCCCGCAAAAGACTGGTTTTACGAAAAGCTCAGCGTTATTTGAAAGAATTTAACATCTTAAACTCGATCCTGAAAATAATAAATTCCGTCTTTCTTTCCATTGTCGGATTTGTTCTCTTCAGATATTCCTTTGACTTCTTTATTGCTTTGCGAAGAATCCTGATGTCGGCAAAAAATGTCGGAGAATGATTTGGCGCATAGAGTCTCCCTGAAATATCGCTGTATGCCAGTAATTCCTCGGTATTGTCGCAAATTTTTATCGCTAAATATCTTATGAACCGGCCACCGCTGTCTTTCAATTTCTTTTCCTCTAACTTATTCCTCAGTAATGCCACTGACCGAATTCCGTAAGAAGATATCTGTTTTTCATATTATACAAGTTCATCATTTTTAACATAGCGGATCCGGGTTAATAAATCATTTTATTAAGGTCATTTTTTCAACCTTCTCAAACCTGGTCGTTCCTGCAAGCGCGGTTAGTTTGTAAATATAAATTCCGCTGGAAAGAGCGCTGCCGTCAAAATTTACTTTATAACTGCCTGCATCCTGGTTTCCTTTAACCAGAGTGTTTATTTCTCTTCCCAGTAAATCATATACTTTTAACGTCACAAAACTCCCGACCGGCAATGTATAGCTGATATTAGTTGAAGGATTAAAAGGATTTGGATAATTTGGATCAAGCTTAAATGCGGTATTCGAATTTATGCTCCCGTGTGGTTTGCCGGCATGATTTCCTAAGCTGTCATTGCTAATAAAGATCAGATTTCCGGATGAATCGTATTTTACCGCGGAATAATTATTATTCCCGGCTTTGTTCCAGTCAAATGCCAGAACATAAATATTATCCGAGTTATCCCTTCCGGCATATGTTGCGTAATTATAACTGGCCACTGGGAAACTTGTCGTCAGGAATTGCGGCGTAAATATTGCCGACCACATTTTTTGCACATTGGGATATGCATCTCTGTAATTCACAATAATGTATTGATTTTGCGTATTCTGGCTATACCCGGAAACTATAATGTGTCCCGCAGCGTCAATAGTTATCCCGGATGCTTGATCGTTGCCGTTTGCATTGTCGTAATACTGTACCCATTGCTGGGTTCCGTCCCCGCCGGCATATTTAACAGTTCCAAAATCATTTCCGGTGGTTCTGTTTTGTACATAACCGGTTACAATAACATCTTCGTTTGCATCAGATACAATACCTGTTGCAATGTTCTGGCCGGCAGTCCCAAATGTATCTACCCATGCGATATAATTTGAGTCACCTATAACGTTAAACAGAGCCGTTAAATAATTCTGCTGCATTCCGTTTTGTCCCATAAATGTAGTAAATCCTGTGAAAGCGCCCTTTGATTTTACTGCTACATCATGGGA
>CAZMRG010000180.1:0-5898 GCA_964568655.1 uncultured Ignavibacteriales bacterium
TCCTCGTTGAAGAGCTAAAACAAATAGGCGTTAAAGACGCACATATGGATGAAAACGGATATGTGTACGGAACTGTGGAATCAAATTCGGTTAAGAAAGTCCCTGTGATATGTTTTTGCTCGCATATGGATACATCGCCTGAAACAAGCGGCGCTAATGTAAAGCCTGTTTTGCATAAAAATTACCAGGGCGGGGATATTGTTTTACAAGGCGATACCGCTCAAGTTTTAAAACCATCGGAACACACTCATTTAAAGAGTGTTATTGGAAATGATATTATTACCTCAGATGGCACGACGCTGCTTGGAGCCGACGACAAAGCCGGAGTTGCGGAAATTATGGACGCTGTGAACCATTTTATCACTTATCCTGAGATAAAGCATGGCGCTATTAAAATACTTTTTACTCCCGATGAAGAGATTGGCAGGGGAGTTGATAAAGCGGATCTGAAGAAACTTGCGGCTGATTTTGCCTATACTATGGATGGCGGAGCTCTGGGACTTGTAGAAGATGAAACGTTTTCGGCTGATTCGGCGGTTATTACAATACATGGAGTCATAACTCACCCGGGCAGAGCAAAGGATAAGATGGAGAATGCGGTCAAGATCGCCTCGGATATTATGGCGGCGCTTCCCAAAGATTCTCTCTCTCCTGAGACCACTGAAGAAAGACAGGGTTTTATTCATCCTGTTTCAATAAACGGCGGAGTGGAAACAACGGTCATTAAACTAATTATCAGAGACTATGAAGATAGCGGTCTTGTGGAAAAAGAAGCATATCTGGAAGACATTATAAAAAAGGTACTAACTCACTATCCAAATAGCGGTTATGAATATAAAACTGAAGAATCTTATCGCAACATGAAAAAGATTCTGAATAGCTATCCGCACGTGACTCAGTATGCTTTTGAAGCCGTAAGGAGAACAGGCGCCGAACCCAAAAGCGAGCTGGTCAGAGGCGGCACAGACGGCTCAAGGCTTTCATATATGGGACTGCCGTGCCCGAATATTTTTTCAGGCGGCGAAGCGATTCATTCAAAAAAGGAGTGGGTTTCGGTCCAGACAATGCAAAAAGCCGTGGAAACAATCATCCATTTAGCCATGATATGGGAAGAAAAAAGCAAATAATATTTTTTGCAGTTACAATCATTTCATTTTGCTCATCCGGGGTCTATTCACAGAGTGTCTATTCACAGAGTAAATACGGGTTCTCAACAGGAGTATTTGGCGGCTTTACACTGCGCCAGAACCGCTCTGATTTTGCCCAGAAATCCACAGCAGGATTTAACTATGGGTTAGATCTGGAAGCCAGAATTCATAAACTTATCACATTTATTGAAGCGGCTTACAATCCGGAGAATCAGAGTAGTGACGGAATTCTGGAGCTAAGCGCGGGACCAAGATGGTCATTGGGTGGGAAAGATTTTTACAGCTCTGTTGAAGCGGGACTGGGATTATATAAATTTCGCAGCAATTCAGAGTGGGGAACAAGCTATATGGGCTTAAATGTAGGAGCCGGAGCAAACATCATGTTATCTAAGAATACCGATCTGTTCCTCAAAGCGAAATATCATTTTGTCGGATTCAAATATGTTACATCATACTCGGGAATATATATGGGTATTAGATTTTATTTTAAAAAATAGATGAATTGTTTTACTTAATCTGTTTAGATTTTGCTTTATTTTTTTGCTTGTATATCATATTTTATAATAATAATATTCTGAATCTTTAACTCACCAGTTCACCAATTCGCCATTTCACTATTTAATCAAAGGCTCCTTCTTCATATAAATGGAATCTCATCCCATATGGATCGGCGAACATAACGCTCTTGGGGTTATAGACCTTAGTCACCTTGCATCCTTCATTTTCCAAAAGTTCTGTCGCTTCTTTAACGCTATCGACTTTGAATTCAAAGAATACAGCTTTGCCTGCATTTTCAGGATTATCTTCTATAACAAAATTTGTTTGCCCTGATTTTAAATATGTATCCACATCTTTAACGTACATGAGTTCCATGCCCATTACACGTTTATAAAAATCAACAGCTTTTTCATAATCTTTCACATGAACTGCTACAAACGGCGATACTTCGAACTTCATAAATGTTTCTCCTCTATCTATATTTTTTAATTATCTTTATATTATTCTATTTCTTAAATTTACATATTAAAGTATAAATAAAATATGCCAGGAAAATTTCGCGCTTTAGTAGTCTTACTGCTTCTTCGGGTTGTATTTGCGTTTTCGCAGGATACATACAAGCTCCAGGATGGCACAGTTGTAGCTTTACCGGACACATCTTACGGTAAACAACTCATTAAGGTAGAGGATGAATACACAGCAGTATTGAGCAAATTCGACCTGCAGTCAAAGACCGGGAGAACTGATAATCCAAAGCTAATCGATTACCTTAACAATGCATCGAAACAGGTTCTGGCATGGAAAGATTCTGACAGACCCATCATAAGTAATACAGTCGCTTCAATATCTGCAAAAATAAGAGCTCTTGGACTTAAACTCAACATGCCTGATACTATTTTCATTATTAAATCTACAATGAAAGAAGAGGGCGGCGCTGATGGATATACCAGAAGAAATTGCATTTTCCTGAACGAGGAATATTTCTGGAGCGACGGCTCCGGCGTTGAAAACCTGTTGATCCACGAGCTGTTTCATGTGCTATCCAGATACGACAGGGATATGAGAGAAAGGGTTTATAATACTCTTGGCTTTAAGAAATGTAATGATGTGACTTACCCAAAAGAGATTGCAGATTTGCGTATTTCAAATCCTGATGCGCCGCACAATAATTTCTATCTGACTGTAAAATACGGCGGCAAGCCGGTTGATGTGATGATGATTTTATATTCGTCAGGGCAGTATTCAGGGGGTTCATTTTTCAGGTACATTAAGATTGGGCTAATGGTGGTTGATGGGGATGGATTAAATAAAGCTCCGGCGTATAAAGACGGCAAGCCATGGATACTTGAGATACCCGATGTGAAAAATTTCTATGAGCAGGTAGGTAAGAACACCGACTACATGATCCACGAAGAAGAGATATGTGCCGACCAGTTTGTGATCCTTCTGAGTCAGAATATCATCATTCCCAACGAGGATTTAATTGTAGCTATGAGAAAAGCGATGACTCCAAATTAAAATCCATACGCAATGCTGGTTTGAAAAATGGTATTAGTTGGTCCATTAGAAATATGACTGTCCATTATTGCGGCATCAATATTAAGATTAGATATGTTCACGCCACATCCAGCCGTTAAATAAATCTGCCCGTTAAATTTCCCGGTATTTTGGTTTGTAAAAGCGCCGCTTCTCACAATGATCTTTTTACTGATTCTGTATTCGGCCCCTATTTTTAAATCATCCACACTACGAAAGAAAACATAGGTACGCTCAGCTTCCTTGTACTCGAAGAGTAGCTTTAAAGGGAATTTCGGGAGTTGAATTGCAAAACCGACGATTATTTGAAACGGATATGCCGGCCATCCGTAATATTCATCTCCAACAGGTCCTGGTATATCAGAGTGCGGTTTTAAAGTTGTACCCGGAATTATTGAAGCTCCTGCCGAAAATACTTTATCCGGGGTCTCGTATGCCATACCTAATCTCACATTAAAATCTTCCGCGTTAGCGTGAAATGTATTTAAATAGTTATAGTAATATGTTCCTTTTGCGACAGAATAATAATATGAGTATTCTAAAGATAAACCAAAATGAAATCCTTTATATGAAAATCGCATAGGAATTCCGATGGTTTGAATAGTATATGTAAGCTTGTAATCAGCGCCAAAATCATCATACATTGCCGTTGGATTATTATAGAATAATCCGAATTCCAGGTATTTATTCACCTTGCAGCCCGCCGCCGCCGAAATTGAAGGAAATTTTTGTTTATAGGTATCATTAGGGTCTTTGTATTGATTATAAACGTAAGACGAGTTGGTTTTATAGTTGTACTGAAAAGAAAAATCGAATTTTTTGTTAACATTAAACGAAGCAGGATTTAAGAAAATTCCTGATATTCCCTCGGCGCAGGATGAAACGCCCGTATTACCTCTTCCTGCCGCCGGCCCGTTAAGATAATTGTTTGCATACACATCATTTTCAGGGTCAAATATGAATGTTGAACCATCCTGGGAATATGCATTGGGGGAAGCGATAAAAATAATAACTATACTCAGAAACGTTTTCATTTTTTTCAATATTAAGTTTTCAAATGTTGTTTCAGAGTAGAAATATTCCCAATATTTTAATTCTCCTTTTATTTCCATTCATCCGATGAAGTTGGAGTTATCGGATGACATTTTATTAAAAACTGTATGCAATGCTTGTTTGAAGTATTGTGTTGCTTAACTGTAAATTATAAAGATGACTATGTAAAACGGCTGCATCTATATTGAAATTACCCAGTTTAAACCCGCATCCGAATGTGACATAATTTTGATCATATGTATCTAATATATCGCCATTGTGGAGGGTAAAGAAACCGGCTCTTAATGCGATTTTATTATTAAGCGAATATTCCGCTCCAATATTTATATTATCAAAATTTCTTGTATAGTTGTCTACATTATTAGAAAACAACGTAAGGTTGTTATCAAAGGATAACTTGAGCGGAATATTTTTAAACCTGACTTCCATGCCGGCGATTATTTTCCAGGGATATTCGGGCAAACTGAAATTATCATCCGCAATATGAGTTAAAGTAGAATTTACTTTTAAAGACACGCCCGGTTCGATTGAAGCGCCGAATGAAAATACAGGTGAAAGTTTATAAATGCATCCAAAGCGGAAATTAAAATGTTCTGCTTTTGCGTAAACTTCGCCATGATTTGAACTTTGTGTTAGTCCTGAAATTGTTGAATTATAGAAACTGTATTCTAATGATAAACCAAGATTTATATTCCCATTTGAATAACTTACCGGAATGCCGGCTTTTTGATATGTAATTACCCTGGTAAGTTCTCCTGAGAGTCCTGAAATATTTCTGAGTGAAATTGGGTTTGAATAAAAAAGGCCGACCTGAATATTGTGCACAAGTTTATAACCAAGAGTAAATGAAACAGAAGGAAGTGCATTTTGATATCTATCCGGTGGGTAAGAAGAATAGGGAATAGTTAAATTGGCTTTAAAATTTGACTCGATGCAAAATGCGAATTTATCGTTTACTGTAAATGTTGCCGGGTTAATTGATATAGATGAAATTCCTGCGTCCAAAGATGCGGAGCCTGTATTGCCTTTGCCTGCCGCTGGACCGGACAAATAGTTGACCCCATAAAAATTCCATGCAGAGCCTATTTCTGTAGATTCATCGAAACCATAATACACCTGAGCTATCGAAGGGACGTTTGCAGATAAGAAAAATATAACAGTTATACTCAGAAACGTTTTCATTTTTCTTCAATATTTAAATTTATTTATTTATGTTTCAGAGTAGAACTATTTTAATATTTTATTTTCTCCTTTCATAACACCCTTCTCTTTTAGGAGAGGGGAAATGCGCCTATGCGCGTGGGGTGAGGCTATGATAATTTAAAAATTATAAGAAATTCCTGCGTTTACGTATGTATTCTTAATTGTTCTTTGAGAAATATGGCTGTCAAGTATAGATAGATCAATTTGCATGTTTTTTAATTTCATGCTGCCGCCCACGGTAAAAAAGTATTGGTCATAAAAACCAACGGGGTCGGCAAATTCAACGCTGTTGACTGCCCGATACAAGAATAAATAAACTAAGAGCTGTTAATAATCGTGTTTTCATTTTGCGACAATTTAATTAAATCCCCAAAATTTAAAAATGATAACTAAAGCTTGTGTTTAAATAAGTATTCTTTATTGTGCCGGGCGACATATGGCTGTCTAAAAGAGATGCAGT
>CAZMRG010000181.1:0-5656 GCA_964568655.1 uncultured Ignavibacteriales bacterium
GCTCAACTGACGGGGGGGCTACATTTACCGCCCTAGCGCCTGCATATGCAACTAACGGCACACGTTCACTCGCGTTTAACGGATGGAATATCCGCACCAATGGTTTTACCAGAATTGCATGCGATAAAAGCGGAGGCGCAAGAAACGGCTGGCTTTATGTCGTCATGTCAGAATATAATCTTGCTCCGGCAGGTTCAGATGCCGATATAGTATTGCACCGTTCAACAGACGGGGGCTTAACATGGTCGGCAGGTTTCAGAGTCAACCAGGATCCTATAAACAACGGTAAAGTACAGTGGTTCCCATGCGTTTGCGTTGATGAAAACGGCGGACTAAATGTAGCTTATTATGACAACAGAAGCTTTGCTTCAGTCGGCGACTCTGCATCAATATTTATATCAAGATCGCTGGACGGAGGAAATACCTGGGTTGACGTTGAAGTAGCCGACCATCATTTCAAGCCAAAACCGGATCCTCTCCTCAGCGGCGGATACATGGGAGACTATATGGGATGCTGCGCCGGAAACGGTAAAGTTTGGGCATTCTGGATGGATGATAAATCAGGAACATACAATGCATGGGCTGGCTATATCACCAGCGGTCCTCCGCTTGCCCACAATATAGCATGCGGGCCGTTCATGAGCACGCCGACATACTACCTGATTAACACTCCCTATAATATTAAAACTAAGGTAACTAATATCGGGACTTCAAATGAAACAGCCATCCCAGTAAAATTCTATGTTGATGGCGCATTAATAAATACTACAAATATCAATCTTAATGCCAGTCAAAATGATTCAGTCAGCAACAGCTGGCAAACTGCGACTGCAGGCAATCACAATCTAATGTATATTTCCGCGCTAGGAACTGATTTAGACAGAACCAACGACACAGTTAGAATGACAATAAATGTATTAACTACACCCCCGCCTACAATGTGTCCGTTCTTCTGTCAGCCGCCAACAACCTACACTCCAATTACAGGCGGCAGTCCCGGACCGACAGGCGACGACGCAGGAGTTACAGCTCCGATAGGATTCTCATTCCAATATGTTACAGACAGTTATACGCAGGTATGGATATGCACTAACGGATTTATCGAGATGGGGCCGTCAGGATCGACGAATTATATCAACGGACTTTGCGGCGCATCAGATGTGAACATGGTAGCAGGATTCTGGGATGATTTGAACGCAGCGAATAATATAACCTACCTGACCACAGGCACAGCGCCAAACAGGGTATTCACCGTTCAGTATGCAAATGTAGCGTTCCTTTCCGGATCCGGAAACGTAACGTTCCAGATAAAATTATATGAAAACGGTGGTACAGGCCAGGTAGTGGATATCGTATACGGAACCGGAGTTAATAACGCATCCGCTACAGGAAGCGTCGGTATTAATGTAGCCCCGGGAGGCTCGACCCATATAACGAGCATAACGCCCGGCGCAACATGCGCTTCAACAACATTCTCAACAACGGTATGCAACGATGCCGTAACGTACAATATACCGTCGGGTACTTTCTACAGGTTCTGCGACCTGGTTGGAGTAGAACCGACAAGCAACGCAATTCCGAAAGTATTTTCATTGGAACAGAACTATCCTAATCCGTTCAACCCGACGACAGTTATTAAGTTCGGGATACCGAAATCAGGTTTGGTTAAGTTAGTTGTTTATGATTTGCTCGGAAGGACTGTTGAGACGTTGGTTAACGAAAATAAAGAAGCCGGTAATTATCAGGTTGACTTCAATGCGACTAATCTCGCAAGCGGGGTTTACTTCTACAGAATAGAAGCCGGAGATTTTATTGCTGTGAAAAAGATGCTTTTAATAAAATAGCAGATACGTATTTATTTTCGTTAGTATATTCATTTAGTATTATAGAAATCCCCTGTCTATTACAGACAGGGGATTTTTATTATTAGCTTGTTTTTTTTAAGGTTCGAATGAAAATCCGCTATTAAATATTTAGGGGTTGCCGTACGAATAATTATTGTCGGAATCCGGAAGGCAGGAGGCATTTAGCCATACAAACGTTAATTTTCTTTTCTTTGCGTAATATATGTAAATTACTTATTTATAACTTACAATACCAAAGAACCGCCATATCATATTTTAAAGAAGTAGGATAAGAATTTCATTGTATTTGCCAAGATTATAAAATAAATTGCACCCACATTTCAACAATACATTAATCTTAATATAATCTAATTGCTGGATTAAGATTGTGAAACCATTCTATAAAAATTCAACTAACATTGTTTGGGCTTGCCAAAAAGTAAGCTCAGGAGGAAATAATGAATCACAAACTAACGTTTTCGTTAGCATTGGTTGCATTGCTCATTTGCAATATAACTTTTGCACAGAACAATTCAGATAAAAAGTGGAACCTACCCTCTACAGGAGCAAATGTAGGAGGCGTTTATTCCACGCTGCCGTCAGTAAATAACTATACTGGACCGACAGGAACATACAGGATGTACCACACCCAGATAGGCGACGTATTAGTACCGCCAAACGTAATTCCTTATCCAACCGCTACAGCAACTGAAAGCGAAATTTCCGGCTGTAATATGGGAGGAAACACTAACGAGATGTACGCGTCATGGAACTCGTACGGCCCCTCGTTTTACGGTTCAGGTTTCTGCCTGACCACAAACGGCGGTTCAACATGGACAGGTAATTATAACAACATGTTTGCATCAAACAACGGCGGCGATCCGGGCACATGGATCTGGCCGACAGGCAGCACATGGTCAGGAAGGCTTGGAGCTTCCGACCTGAACGCGGCATATACAGGATGCACAGCTTTTTACTCAACTGATAACGGCGTAACCTGGTCTAATCAGGTTACACTAACGCCGTCAGGAAGCGTTGATAAAAATTTATCGTGCGTTGATGATATCCCTGGCAGTCCATACCTTGGAAGAGCTTACACATTGTGGAGCAATTTTGCTATTTCGGCAGCTCCAATAGTATGCTGCTTTACCTCTGACGGCGGCGCCACATGGGTAGCCTCAACAGGTAACGTTTCACCGGCGCCGGACGGTTCACATTACTGTCAGGGCGTTGATGTACAGGTTGGTCCGGGCGGCACAGTTTACGCTGTTTGGGCTTATAACATTTTAAGCTCGCCATACACTGAAGACTATTTGGGATTTGCTAAGTCAACAAATGGCGGCGTTACATGGACATCAGGAAACAACAATGCCGTTAACGTAAACGGTATCAGAACCACAGCTCTTTACAACGGCATCAGAGCCGACGGTTTCCCGAGATTAGCTATTGATAAATCAGGCGGAGCAAGAAACGGATGGATCTACGCGGTTATGTCTGAAAAATTAGTTGCCCCGGCAAGAGATAACTCGGATGTATGTTTGTGCCGTTCAACAGATGGCGGAACAACATGGAACCATACATTAGTTAACGGAGACGCGTCAGGCAATTACAACTGGCATCCATCTCCGGTTGTCGATAACAACGGGGTATTAGCCGTTGGATACTATGACACAAGAAACACATCGGTTCCGGTAACTCAGTACTACCTGTCATTCTCAAATAACGGCGGTTCATCGTTCAGCGATATACAGGTAAGCGATCATAACTTCACACCTGCTCCTATCTCCGGATTAGCCGGCGGTTACCAGGGTGATTACACAGGCATCACATACGGAAACGGAAAGTTCTGGCCGTTCTGGGCTGATAATTCATCAGGCCATTACCAGTGCTGGACAGCGGGAGTATCAACTGTTGTTCTCGCTCATGACTATGCATGCGGCCCGTTTTTAAACCAGCAGCCGTATTATGTAATTAATACTCCATATAACATCAGGACAAAAGTTTCAAACGTAGGAAGCTCGGCTGAAACAACTGTTCCTATAAAGTACTATGTTGACGGCGCTTTAATAAATACTACCAACCTGAGCTTAGCTGCCGGCGGAGTAGATTCAGTCACCAACAGCTGGCAGACCGCAACAACAGGTAATCACAATTTAATGTACATTGCTTCTCTTGGAACAGATCTTGACAGAACCAACGATACTGTCAGAATGACCATAAATGTGCTGGCTACAATTCCGCCTTCAATGTGTCCGTTTGTTTGTCAGCCGCCAACTACCTATACTCCGATCACAGGCGGCAGCCCCGGACCGACCGGAGATGACGCAGGTATTACAGCGCCGATAGGTTTCACGTTCCAATATGTGACCAACAGTTATACACAGGTTTGGATTTGCACCAATGGATTTATACAGATGGGGCCATCAGGAGCGACGGATTATGTCAACTCCCTCTGCAGCACAACTGATGTGAACCTGATAGCAGGATTCTGGGACGATTTGAATGGAGCCAATAATATAACCTACCTGACAACAGGCACCGCGCCAAACAGGGTATTCACCGTTCAGTATGCAAATGTAGCGTTCCTTTCCGGATCCGGAAACGTAACGTTCCAGATAAAATTATACGAAAACGGCGGTACAGGCCAGGTAGTGGATATCGTGTACGGAACCGGAGTTAGTAACGCATCCGCGACCGGAAGCGTTGGACTTAATGTAGCCCCGGGAGGCTCGACCCATATTACGAGCATAACCCCTGGAGCAACTTGCGCTTCTACAACTTTTTCGACAACAACATGTAATGACGCGCTTGGGTATAGTATTCCTTCAGGTACTTTCTACAGGTTCTGCGACCTGGTTGGAGTAGACCCGATCAGCAACGCGATCCCGAAAGTATTTTCACTTGAACAAAACTATCCTAATCCGTTCAACCCGACAACAGTTATTAAGTTCGGAATTCCTAAATCCGGATTAGTTAAGTTAGTTGTTTATGATCTGCTCGGAAGGACAGTTGAAACATTAGTAAACGAATATAAAGAAGCCGGTTCATATAAAGCAGACTTCAATGCGACCAATCTTGCAAGCGGAGTTTACTTCTATAGATTAGAATCAGGCGACTTTACATCTGTTAAAAAAATGCTTTTAGTAAAATAACATTTATAGAATGGTTCGGGTAATGTGCCCGGATTTAATAAAGACGTCCCCGTTTAATACGGGGACGTCTTTTTTTGAAATCGCTTCCGATGCCAAGTAAGGTTCAAGTTAATGTAAGGAAATAATTCCACATATTTTTTTTATTTTTTTTCGGGGATATTTGCCCCGTTGAGATAATATTTTTCGAAAAAGCAAATATTTCCCTTATATTAAATTTGATATATTATTGATTTTTAATAATTTAGAGCCTCTATGTTCAATCCATAAATTACGCTTGCTTTTTAATAATATATAGAGTAAAATGGCGCCAGTAAATTAACAACATTTCACAAATACATTATTTGGGTATACTCTATAGGTATTCCCAGGAGGAAATAATGAATCAAAAACTAACTTTCTTATCGCTGGCGTTAGTTGTATTGTTTATTGGCAATATAGCTTTTGCACAGGATAATTCAGACAAACGTTGGAATCTGCCGCGTACAAACGCAAATGTAGGTGGCGTGTATTCTACCCTGCCGTCGCCTAAGACCTATAACGGCCCGACAGGAACATACAAGATGTATCACACACAGATTGGCGATGTTTTAGTTCCGCCAAATGTGATTCCATTTGTTACCGCAACGGCTACGGAAAGCGAAATTTCCGCATCAAATATGG
>CAZMRG010000182.1:0-5554 GCA_964568655.1 uncultured Ignavibacteriales bacterium
AGATTTAGAAGACTATTATGCATTCACAGATTTTTCTTTTCCAGAACAATTTAGGCAATTTCTGGAAAACGCTAAATAACACTTTTCGGAATAGATCTTTTTTTGTTTCTCTTTGTTCTCTACCGCCTTTGGCGGCACACGGTGCGCCCACTGCGTGCCATACTTTTACTTGTTTACCTTTTATTTTCATGAACTTTTAATTAGTCGCCCTTTTTATCATAAACTTCACATCATCATTTGTATTTTCTGCTTTAATTTCCACCTTCGGATGAGCTTTCTTCCAAACCCGGAATACTTCGTCAGCGAATCCCTGGCCGATCATTTCAATACCTTTAAAGTCAAGTGGGTAAATAAATAGCAATATAAAAACAGTAATTACCTGTTATACTCAGGAAACAGGTAAATATTAATGTTATTGAAATAATAATAACCTGTTAAATCAGAAAATGACATTTAGTTGGAAGCGTAACGTGTTTATAATCAATAATTTAAAGCGGGGATTTTGAACGGGAGCCTTTCAACTTTACAAACTTTCTAAACCTTATAAACCTATCACATACATCACATCATCATTTGCGTTTTCGACTTTCAATTCTATTTCAGGGTGCGCCTGTTTCCATAGCTCAAATACTTCGTCGGCAAATCCAAGTCCGATATTTTCTACGTCTCTGAAATCCAAAATTATTTTTTTGAATCTATCTAAACCTTCCAACATTCTTTTAGCTTCAGAGCGGGAAGGATATTTGTTATCGCCGGTGAAAAGTTTAACTAATATCCTGGTTGAATCATAATTTTCACTCGTTCCGTTTTGCTTATAAAGAATACCTGTTAATGTACGGGAACTATCAACGTTAATATTAAACGTGACTTTTGTCCCCTTGAGTTCTCTTACTGTCCTTACAAACACATCGTTAAGCAGATTATTAAATATTACTTTCTTGTTCGAGCTTTGAATCACCAAGGTATCAGAGGCTTTTGATGCTGAGATCAATCCTTTACCTGCGGTTCCTTTAATCAGTTCAGCGGCAGCTTCATCAATCGAAGTCAGTCCCATTTTATTTTTTATGTTATTAAAGATTCCTGTTCCGAAATCACGGATCTCAAACGATATTACATTATGCTCTGTCCCGGCTGATATGTTCAGTTTATCCGACCTGGAATGTATAAAAGCGTTGTTAAGTATTTTTGCAAACGCATAATCGAATAACTGCGAAACATTTAGCTGGATACCGGCATCAGAAAATTTGCCTTTCATATCGGACAGAATTTTGTTTTCGTCCATTGGGTCGATATTTCTAATTATCCTGTTGTAATGGCCGGCATTTGATTTCACTTTCTTTATGTTTGCTTCGGTCGCCGGATAATATCGAGCGCTTTTTGTGCTGCCGGTCTTTAGAAGGTTTCCTCCATCAACAAGTCTTTGAAATATGCGGTGAACATAAGCATGACTAAACCCCGTCTTCCGCATGATCCTTGCGGTAGTGAGTTTGCCTCTCTTTAACGCCTGTTCTATTATTAATGACTCAATATCCATACTTCAAATGTACGTAGTTGATAAATAAAGTTCAATTCATAAATAATAATTATCGACTATTATCAACTAGAAATGATCGTATTTGATATTTCTTTTGAGACGTTCATCATAATAGCTTTAATTTTAAATAGGTTACACAACGTTAAATAAGTAGTCCAATGTGGTACCTTTATAATACATCAAAATATTAGACTAAATCCTTGTTATTTAGGTGTAAAATAGTTCTTTCTTCAAATTTGGTTAAAATTCCTGATATGGATTCCAATACCTTACAATAGGCGTTTTCCTATAATCCAGCTATCCTCAATTTCCGATGCCGTTTTGTTATTATCCCCGTTTTCGCTACCTTTTCATATCAAAATTAGCCTTTTTATTGCGATTTTACCCTATATTTTGCAGTTTAAGTAACTGTTCGTTTTAGATTTCTAAACCAATCCCCCTTTGCAAGCATCATAACTATGGAACCGAAAAAATTATGTATGCAGCGCAACAAATACAAAGGGATATAAACGGAGGCAGCCTGGAACTGGCAAACCCACAGGATAAGGACTTTGAGCTGATACGCGAGGCGCGCGCCGGCTCATCCGCAGCGTTCAGGGAACTGTTTGAAACTCACGTGAACCGCATCTACGCGGTTTGTTTAAGATACTCGCAGGATCCTGATATGGCAGATGAGCTTACGCAGGAAGTTTTTATCAAGGCATGGGAAAAACTTGACTCGTTCAAATTTGAAAGCAAGTTTTCTTCATGGCTCTACAGTATAGCTACAAACCAGTTCCTGATGCACAAGCGTTCGGAAAAACGTTTCTCGGAAAGAGTCGACCGCCTCGGCGAGATTCAGATGAGAGATAATCCCCTTCTTAAACCCTCAGTCAGCAACGACTATAGTATTGATGTTGAAAATGCATTAGCAAAGCTGCCGCCTCAGGCGCGCCTTGCTTTTGTACTGCATGATATAGAAGGATATAAGCATCATGAGATTTCGGAAATTATGAAAATTGAAGTGGGCACCTCTAAGGCCCACCTCCACAGGGCGCGAAAAATGCTTAGAGAGGAGTTATCTAAATGAACGAAACAGAAAAGATCATTACACAGCCCGACGACAGCTGCGAACCGTTTGAAATACTTATCGACGGTTATCTTGACGGCGAGATCTTGCCGGATGAGAAAACCACGCTCGATAAGCATCTGAGTACCTGCAAAGAATGCAGAGAGTATATGAACGATACCGCGAAGCTGATAGAAAAGACCGGGTTCCTGCCTAAAGATGCGGAGCTTGGCAAAGAAAAGAAAAACAATCTTTGGGATAAGATACAGCAGGCTAAAGCCGCAAACGTGAATTCAAATTTAGCTGTCGATCTGCAGATACAGAGGAGCTGGTTCAGTAAATACCGCTACCCGTTTGCCGCAATTTCAGCGGTTATAGTTTTAGCGGTGTGCGTCATCACAATAAGCCGCTTCATGGGTAATAAAGATCTGAGCGGCGATAAAATTACTTCTAACGTGCAAATTGGCGCGTTCTGGAAAGTCAGCAACATCAAGGGCTCGCCAGTATCAGATAATAAATTAATATCCTCAACCGACAGCATTGGCATTGGGCAGTGGATAACAACAAATGATACGTCAAGCGTTGAGCTTATGGTTTCAAACATCGGTAAAGTTGTGATAGAGCCTAAGACAAAGCTGCGTATAGTAAAGAGCGATAACGGCGAAAAACGCATACAGGTAGCTTACGGAACTATTGACGCGAACATTGACGCTAACCCGCGCTCATTCTTTGTGGATATGCCTTCTGTTACAGCGGTCGATCTCGGATGTTCATATAAGCTTACAGTAGATTCAACAGGCGACGGCCTTCTTTATGTGACAGGCGGAAAAGTTTCTCTTGAATCGGCCGGCAGGGAAACGCTTGTCCCCGAAGGGAAGTTCTGCATCACTAAGAAAGATATTGGCCCCGGCACGCCGTTCCGCGGCGACGCTTCGCCTGAGCTGAAAAAAGCTCTCATTGATTTTGATTTCGGCGATTGCGCCGGCACATGCGTTAACACAATTTTAAAACATGCAAAAAAGACCGATGCAGTTACGCTGGTTAGCATTCTTCCGCGCGTTGACCAGGATATGCAGAAGATGGTTTACGCAAAGGTCTCGGGTTTTGTGGCTCCGCCAAAGAATTTCTCGTATGATTCAGTTCATGTTCCAAAACTGAATCCCGAGGATCTTGAACAGTGGATAGAGAAAATTCAGGAAGAAGTTCATACCAAGATCGAAAAGAGTATGGAAGAGCTTCAGGCCAACATGGAAAAGATGAACCAGGATATGGACGCGAATTCAAAAGACTGGGAAGAATACGGCAAAGAATGGCAGAGGTTCGGCGAGGAATACGGGAAAGAATTTGAGAAGAACTTCGATAAGAACTTCAAATGGGAAAAGACGCCGAGAGCAAAAGACGACGATGAATCTAATGATACTGTATACTTTGATAAGGAACAGTTCAGGCAGAATATGAAGGAGATGAAGAAGCAGATGGAGAACATGAAGAATGAGTTCGACAAAGAGCAGTTCAAAAAAGAGATGCAGCAATCCAAAGAGGAAATGAAGCAGGCGCAGGAAGAATTGAAACGATCAAGCAAAGAGATTAAAGACGCTATGCGCGAGATGAAAAAGAACATGAAATACGAATTCGAAAAGAACATGACGGATTCCGCCGGCCATCACCGTATGAGGATAAGAATTAACGGGAAAGATAACGATTTAGATCTTGATTTTGATTACGACAACGATAACGACAATGATAATGACATGAATGTCCCTGAGGCTCCGGAAACGCCCAATACAAATATTGAGCCGGTAACTCCTGAAACGAATGTAACTCCAAAGACGGCGCCGGAAACTAAAATACCGGAGGTGATTACACCGGAAACTCATCCGGACGAAGATAAATAGATTCCGGGTTTAAGAAAAACAATGGTTTTATAGGCTGTAAACGAAAGTTGCAGCCTTTTTTGTTTGGTAAGTGTTTTATATCATATGTACAAGTAACTGTTAAGAGTTAGGAAATCGGATTGCAAGTTGAGTTGTTTTAAAGAAGAATTATTTACAATTTTTTGAAAATGGAACCTGATTTATTAAAAAATAACGTCCTACGGGCGCTGTTGTACTATGATATTTTCAACCACCCGTTAAGCGCGGACGAACTGTTTACTTTTTTTCCCGAGAACTCGGTTTCAAAAAAGGAATTCTGCAGCCTTCTGGAGAAAGTTGCCTCCGAAGAGTCATGTCCGTTTGCTTCAAGCAATGGATATTACTACATCAAACCCAACGTTCAGAATATCGAACTCAGGAAACAGAAAGAAGATGTTTCGCGCAAAATGTGGCGCATGGCAGGACTCGTAACCCATGTCATTAAAAGATTCCCGTATGTCAGGTGCGTGCTTGTTTCAGGAAGCCTTTCCAAAAATAGTTCAAACAAGGCCAGCGACATCGATTTCATGATAATAACCGAACAAAACAGGCTGTGGATAGCTAGAACCATGCTTATGATCTTCAAAAAGATATTTCTGCTTAACAGCTACAAATACTTCTGCCTGAATTACTATATTACAAACAGCCATCTTGAAATAGAAGAAAAGAATATATTTACCGCCACCGAAGTTGCGACCGTAAAGGCTACGTACAATACTCACATGATGCGTAAGTTTGTTAACGCTAACATGTGGATAAAGGAATATTTCCCGAATTATAAAAAATTTGACCCAATGCTTCACACGCCGGGCTGCAATGCGCACGAACGGGGCAGTAACATGCAGAAATTTATAGAATATTTTTTCAATGGTTCCTTTGGCGACAAGCTAAACAAAAAGTTTTTGAAAATGACCATCAGGCACTGGTATAATCGCTATGCGCATATAGACCGGAAAGACCGAAATCAAATGTTTAAGTCAACCGAGAACATATCAAAAGCGCACCCGCACAACATGCAGATGCAGATCCTGAACAGGTACTCCGATAAGCTGAAAGAGT
>CAZMRG010000183.1:0-5531 GCA_964568655.1 uncultured Ignavibacteriales bacterium
GTACAATATTTTAAATTGTTTCATGTCTTCCCACGTGGGGCGTTTCCATTGCGGATTCCTGAGCAGCGCAGCGGGATGGAAAGTTACCATGACTTTGAATCCCCTATAATCGTGAACCTTTCCCCGTAATTTATTCAACGGTTCTCTCGTTTTCAAGAGAGATTCAGCGGCTACCCTGCCTAAAAGCAAAATTAACTTAGGATTAATCAATTTAAGCTGTTTATCAAGATAAGGCTTGCATGCATCAACTTCTTCCGGCAATGGATTGCGGTTTCCGGGCGGCCGGCTTTTTAATATATTACAGATAAACACTTCCTCCCGTTTAAATCCTGAGGCTTCAAGTATTTTATTCAATAACTGCCCCGCCCTGCCCACAAACGGCTCGCCTTTGGCATCTTCATCAGCTCCGGGCGCTTCGCCAATAAGCACAATATCTGCATTAGGATTGCCAACGCCGAATACAAATTTTGTGCGGGTTGCCCCTAAAGCGCACTTCTGACAATTACATATCAGCGAATTAAGCTGCTCTAATGACTCCGCAAATTCCCATTCTTCCTGAACGTGAGTGATGTTCCCAAAAAGATCTACCTCAACGCCCGCTTTTTTAGTAACTTTGTCAGGTTCTGTTAGAGTTTCTGTTTTTTCATGAGAATCTTGAATGAGTTTCTCTATTGCATCGTTTGAATCCGAGCTAATGTAAAGGCTGTCTTTGTAAAATCGTCCTATGTTGTTCAGGTAATCCTTAAACTCTTCAATTATATTTTCAATGCGTTCATCTGCCACCGGCTAATCCTGAATTTTATCAAGTATTATACAAGCTAGTTCAAATTTGGTCATCTTCTCAAGTTTGACTAATTTCTTATTCCTGTCAATAAGGGAAGCGACGTTTGTATCGGTTCCAAAACCTGCCCCTTCTATATTCGGATTATTTACAACTATCAAATCGAGATTCTTACGGGTGAGTTTATCAATTGCTGAGTCAATTTCATTCTCTGTCTCCAGTGCAAACCCTACAAGCTTAAAATTTTTCTTGTTCTTGCCAAGATATTCCAGAATGTCTGTAGTCTTTTGCGTACTTATAGTGAGTGTAGCCTCAGTTTTTTTAATTTTTCCTTTTGTCTTTGAAATCGGCCTGTAGTCAGCTACTGCTGCTGACATGATAACATAATCTTTGCCTTGCAACTCATTTTTCACAGCTTCAAACATTTCGTCTGCGGTTTGAACATTGATTCTGTTCACATTTTTAGGGGTTTCAAGCGAAGTTGGACCGGCTATTAGCGTAACATTCGCGCCTCTTATGGCGGCAGCTCTTGCAAGCTGAAAACCCATCTTACCGCTTGAGTAATTCCCGATGAATCTCACATCATCAATCGGTTCATATGTCGGACCGGCGGTGATCAAAACATTTTTATTTAGCAGATCTTTTCGCAACCCTTTAAGCGTCTCGTCTGCATATTTAACAATTGACTCAGGTTCAGGCATTCTCCCTTTACCAACCAGGCCGCTGGCAAGCTCGCCTGATTCAGGCTCCATCACCCAATAACCCATTTCCCTTAATTTTGAAATATTCCTTGCCGTCGATTCATGCAGCAGCATATCTTCATCCATAGATGGCGCAACAACAACCGGGCACCGTGCCGCAAGCAATGTAGCTGTTAAATAATTATCGCTGGATCCCTGTACTATTTTTGAAATTGTATTTGCTGTGGCTGGCGCAATAACCATTAAATCGGCCCATATACCTGAGTATATATGCCATGTTTTGGTTTCTACTTTTTCGGTAGATTCTTCGCTGACTTTCGGGAAGATGTTGATAAGAACTTCGTTTCCGGATAAAGCAGATAAAGCTAAAGGTGAGACAAAATTAAGGGCAGAAGGTGTCATTACGACTTTCACTTCCGCCCCGGATTTCTTAAATAATCTGACTAACTCGCAGGTCTTATATGCCGCTATACCCCCGGAAATTCCTACAATTATTTTCTTTCCTTCCAAAGACATCAGCGTGCATTATCGGTTTAGTTTTTTAGTCTAACTCATCGGTCCTGATTCTGAAATCGAGTTCATCATTCAGCAATTCCCTTATACCAACTTCAGTCGGCTTGTCGCGTTTCTCGAAATCAAGACTGATATTCATCTTATCTTTGCTTACAATATTCTCATCTTCTTCATCTTTCTGCATCAGCGGTTCAAGCCTCTGGTTGTATTCAATCTTTTGCTCTTCATTTATCTGTCTCGCCCTTTTAGCGGAAACTATGATAGCTTCATATAGATTACCAGCTTTGGATTCAAGTACAGTTATTTCGATTGGTTTAATTGCCATTTTGTTTTTTTGCTTTATATTTATTTATGATTTCTTCTATTTCTTTTACCGCTTTTTCAAGTCCGCCCGGCGCTGAACTGTTTTCTATAACATGGTCAAACTTGTTTTTCAATCCTATTTCAAATTCAATCCTGTTTGCCCTGTTCTTTATCTCTTCTTCAGATTCTGTGTTTCGTTTCTTTAATCTGTCGGCAAGTTCCTCTCTTGGTACATTGATAAAGAAAATTACCGATTGAGGATAAAGCCGTTTGATCGATAAAGCGCCTTTAACATCAACATCTAATACCAGATCATGCTCGCTATCCAGGTTCTTTTCAATTTCTGCTTTCAGAGTCCCGTAATAATTGCCAAAAAACTCTTCCCACTCAATAAACTCGTCGTTTTTTATCTTTTCCTGAAACTCTTCTTTTGAAATGAAGTAATAATCTTTGCCATTAATCTCATTTCGCCTTTTTTTCCGTGTTGTAGCCGACACAGAAAACCTAAAAAACGGGAAAATCTTAAAGATTTCCTTAATTATTGTTGTCTTTCCTGCTCCGCTTGGGGCTGCAATTGCAAAAATCATCTGTGCAAACTTAAATATCGCTATTTTTAAACTAAGTTAAAAGGGTGTAATAATTCAAATATTTGAAGCTCTTAATCCAGGATAATATTCGTTTTTCCCCTCTCCTTTTAGGAGGGGGGTGTCCCTGCCTGCAGCAGGCAGGCGATAGGACGGGGTGAGGCTAAAGTTTATTCTACGTTTGCAAGCTGTTCTTTTATCTTTTCAAGCTCCTCTTTCATCTCTACCACATTCTGGGAAATGGAAGAATTGTTGGATTTTGAGGCAATCGTGTTAATTTCCCTGTTAATTTCCTGGACAAGGAAGTTTAATCTTCTGCCTGAAAGCTCTTTGTCTTTCACATTCTTTTTGAAGTACTCGATATGAGATTTGCCTCTCACCACTTCCTCAGTGATATCCATCCTGTCGCTTATCATTGTTATCTCATATTCAAGCCTGTTGGGGTCTATCTGAACCGTGCCGTCGAGCAGGCTGTTTACTTTATCCAGCAGCCTCTGTTTTGTATCCTTTATATTTTTTGCTGATTGTTTTACAATAAGGTCCAACGTTTTTGACATGAAGTTTATCCTGCCTAAAATGTCTTTTTCAAGCGTATTGCCTTCGCTCTTTTTCATTTTGCAAAGGTCATTCAGAGCCACAACCATGATCTTCTTAACTTCTTCCCACTTCTCGTCAAGGTCGTCCGATTCTTCCGGCTTGAAGATCTCCGAAAATTTCAGCACATGCTCCAGCTTAATATCTTCTTTAATTCCCGTCGCTTTTTTTATCTGGCTGAGAAGTTTAAAATATTCTTTAACTATTTCCGGCTGGATCTGTAAATTGGTCGCCTGGTTAGAATTCTTATCAAGGCTTACGGTTACGGTCACTTTGCCTCTCGAAATTTTCTGGTTTATCAGTTCCTTTATTTCAGACTCTTTATCGCTGAAGATCATTGGAACTCTTGAATTAACTTCAAGATACTTGCTGTTGATGCTTCTTAACTCAACATTGATATTCATTTTCTTTATGACTTTGGAAGCGCGTCCAAAACCTGTCATGCTTACTATCATTCGTCTTTATGTGATTTTTTGTTAATGTTAAATAGACTGACCTCTATTTTCAAATAGTGTTTGTAAAGCTCTCTTGTCAGGTAATCGAAAGCGTCATCTACCGAATTAGCGATATAAAAAAGATCAAGGTCTGATTTTTCAATGAGTCTTTTTTTCGCAAATTCTTCAAAGTTAAGTATCTTTCCCCAAAATTCTTTATCATAAATAACAATCGGCATCTTTTTTCTTATTTTTCCTGTCTGCACCAATGTTAATATTTCAAATAATTCGTCTATAGTTCCGAATCCCCCGGGCATTATAACAAGCGCTTTGGCAAGATAAGCAAACCAGAATTTTCTCATGAAGAAATAATGAAACTCGAAATTAAGGTCCTTTGAAATATACGGATTCGGGCTTTGCTCAAATGGAAGGCTGATATTCAATCCAATCGATTTACCTCCGGCTTTCTTTGCTCCAAGATTGGACGCCTCCATTATACCCGGGCCTCCGCCTGAACATATTACAAACCTCCTGTGAGTATTTTCAAGTCCAAGCGACCATTTAGTTAATTTAGATGACAACTCAACAGCGTCATCATAATACCTCGACATCTCCAGGTCAATTAACGCATCTGCCAGTTTATCTGAAGATTTCTTCTTCCCTTTTAAAGACTTTACTTTCTTCTTCGCGTCCTTGCCTGAAATTAATCTTGCTGAGCCGAAGAAAACTATCGTATCCTTTATCTTCGCGTGCCTGAACCTGCTTTGGGGTTCAAGAAACTCAGAAAGAATTCTGATAGGCCTTGCGTCCGCGCTGTATAAAAATTCCGGATCGTTATATGCTTTTTTAATATTGTTCGCCATATTTATTAAACTTAGTGTCCCAGGAGCCTTCCGCCTTCAACGGCAATAACCTGTCCTGTAAGATATTCGCAATTGATAATAAACTTAACAGCTTCAATTATGTCTTCGGATTTCCCGTATTTTTTCAATGGTATCTTTTCCGGCGCTATCTTTGAGGGAGTGCCGCCCTCCTCCCCTTCCACAATTATTGTTCCCGGCGCAATAGCATTAACCCGGATTTGGGGCGCTAATTTTTTTGCAAGTAAATATGTTAGTTTTATAACCGCCGTCTTGGAAATACTGTAAGGCATTAATCCTGTCCAGTTTTGAAGTCCGCCCAGAGAAGCCATATTTATTACAAGCGGGTTTTTCGATTTCCTAAGATACTTCAAAGAGTATTGAGTTAAAAATAGCGGCGCTCTTAAATTTACCGCTATTGTATCGTCAAACAATTCGGGTCTTATATCTTCGAACTCAATCTTCTTTATAACACCTGAGTTGTTTACCAATAGATCAATTTTCCTGAAATCAGCGCCGATCTTATTAACAGTTTTTTTTACCTGCGGTAAGTTTTTTAGATCGCATTTGTATAATTTATATTTTACGCCAAGCGATTTGAATATCAGATCTGTCTTAAGAATTTCTGCCTTTGAAGTGGAATTGTAGATAATAGCAAGGTCGTAACTCTCTTTAGCTAAGTAAAGAGCAATTTGCCTTCCGAGACGATGCGCCCCGCCTGTAACTAATGCTACTTTATTCAATAATTCATTTTTGATTTG
>CAZMRG010000184.1:0-5243 GCA_964568655.1 uncultured Ignavibacteriales bacterium
AATATATTTTCGTAAATAACGGGCAACTCGAGCGAGCTGTTCAGAATCGCCCCTGACCTGAACAGCTGACCGATTTCACGCGCTCTTTCTTTTATCTCAAGTTCCGAATTCCTTAGGGCTTCCTCGACTTTTTTCCGCTCCTCAATTTCTTTCTTTGCATTTTCAAAAAGCCTGGCATTTGCTGTAGCGGCTGCTATTTGCGGAGATAGCGCTTCAAGGAAATTCAGATGATCTGAATTATAAGCGCCTTTTCTAAAGCTGAAAGCCTGAAGCAACCCGACAACTTCGTCATTTAGTATGATCGGGACCATAATTGCGGTAGCGGGCAACTGGGAATTATCTTTCGCTGTTTCGCTTACTTTTTTACCTTCTACGTAAATGATCTTTCTGCAATTATCAAGTTCTGCCTTGTAGTCAAGGAATAATTCAGGTTTCCCGGTTTTTATAACTCTGCTCTGGATACCGCCTTCGCCCGGATTCAGAGGAATTGGCGGAATTGAGGCCGCGTCGAGTTTTTCACCATCATTAATAACGAACTCGTACCTGATCAGTTTATCTTCTTTATTGAACGATGAAATAGCAAAAACATAACACTCCATCGAGTTCTTAACCACTTTGAATATATTTTCATAAATAGCAGAAAGATCAAGTGTGCTGTTAAGCGCAAGGCCAGCCTGGTGCAGGCGCTCCATATCGCGCGCTCTTTCGTTTAGCAATTTAGCGGATATTTTAAGAGCCTCCTCCGCGTTCTTCCTTTCCGTAATATCTCTTACAATACTCTGATAAAAACTTTTGTTATTTATAACAATTGCTCTTGTGCTCGCTTCTACCGGGAATACAGAGCCGTCTTTTCTCGTATGTTCCGTTTCGTACACTATCCCGTCCGTACCATGGAGCTTTGCTCTCAGCTTACTGTAACCGTCCTTTTCTTTAAGCGAGCGAAGGTCTTTAGCCGCCATTCCCAAAAGCTCTTCGTTTAAATACTGGTAAGTATCCGAAGCTTTTTCGTTCGCAAAAACAATATTTTCATTGTCATCAACAAGAAATATATTATCGTTTGCATGTTTTGTGAGAATCTCAAAATGTTTAAGTATAGCTTCTTTGGCTAATTGAGATTCATATTGTTCTTTATAAAGCTTTGCAAGCATGGATTTTCGTACCAGCAGAATTAAAAATCCGCTAAGCCCAATAAACGAAACTGCGAACATAAAGATAAAAAGGCTATGCTGCCCGAGAGGCCTGAAAACTTCTTCTTCGTCGATCTTAGATATTATATACCAATCGGAATTCGGAATTCTCAACGCGTATACGAAGACTTTCTCATTTCTGTAATCCACCGCCTTTATCAGCGAATCGTTACTTGTTATTGCAATCGCGCTCGCCAGTTCTTTATCCGAAAGAGGAGCTTTAAACTTCAGAGGCGTGTCATCCCTGAACCTTAAAGGGCTTAGGAATAAAACTGAATCCGATTCTTTACGCACTATGAAATTTTCCCCTGTTTCAGAAGCATAGGGCCACGCCTTTATGAACGGGTAAAGATATGAATAAGGGTCTATGAAGAAGACGACATATCCGGCGCTATGAGAACGTTCAGATGGATTTTTCCATAAAGGGGCAATAAGAGGCATTTCCGGCTTTCCGCCGCTGGAATAAATATCGCTAAGATATTCATCCTTTGATAAAGATCCTTTTTCAATAATTTCAGCCTTTGCAGAATCAAGTTTGCCGTCAAATTTGTCTGTCCATAGTATTGTTTTTTTGGATGAGTCAAGTAAAACCCCTGAATAATAACTGTAAACACTTACCCGTTTAGTAAGCCAGGTAAGTATGTTACTCCTTTTTAAACTGTCACTTTGGCCGCCGGAAAGATAATTTCTGAATTCGTCTATAATAAGCCGGTTATATTCAATAACATCGGCATCTGCAAGCCGTTCTTTCATCCAGTCATGGATCTGAGAACTTTTAAGATGTGAAACCGCTGAAAGGTTTGAGTAAATATTTTTTTCAGTTTGGTCTTTTTGAGAATAATAATATAAGAGCGATGTAACTAATATAATAGTTGTTAGCAATGCAAACACAACAAACGAGATTCGTTTGAATTTAGTAATGTTTTGACCGTGGGAGGAACTTCCAATTTCTAATGTCTGCATATTCTCAAAACCCGCATTGATTAAGTTTTGTACATACAAAATTATGTTTTAACAACTATTAAAGGTGTAGCGCTAAATTTGATTGTTTTGTAGCGCTTTTGATTACACAATAATAGACAATTTCACGATGGCAGAATTATAAATGATGCATTATTATTGTGGTAGTAAATCAGATTTTAACTCTAGATATTAACAGAAAGTTAGCCCACTTTGGAGCTGGACCCCTGGAAAGGTGAAAATTTCTCAAATTATTTATATGATTAAGTTAGGCGCAATGCAGAGACCACATTATTTTGAGAACATAACGGGATAGCGCATGAAAGAGCCGGTAAGTATTCTGATAGTTGAAGACGAGCGGATAATTGCAATCGACATAGCCAATACATTACGCAGATTGGGTTATTCAGTCACCGCTGAGGCTTCAAGGGGCGATGAGGCGCTTGAAATAGTTGCAAGAAAAAAACCCGACCTGGTGCTGATGGATATTTTATTGAAAGGAGAAATGGACGGGATCGAATGTGCAAGCATTATTGATGAGAAGTATAAGATACCGGTTGTATATCTGACGGCCCACCAGGATAACGCAACGATTGAAAAGACAAAATCAACGAACCCTTACGGATTTATATCAAAGCCGCTGGATGAGAGAGACCTTAACATCTGCATCAAAAATGCCATGTACAGGCACGATTCGGAAATAAAATACCAGGATATAAAAGAGAAATATTTCAGGCTTACAGAAAATGCCAGAGACATGGTATACAGGTACTCTCTGACCGATAAGCGGTTTGAATATATTAACAAGTCATCAGTGAATATTACCGGATTTTCACCGGAAGAGTTTTATAAAGAAGCTGAACCGGTTATAAAATACATTAATTTGTCCGGATTCAGCTATGACCAAAACTCCATTACAATATCGGACGCTTTTTCGCACAGAGGCTCGGAGTACCGGGTTACGGATAAGAACGGAAATTCAAAGTGGCTGTTTCAAAAGAGCGTTATAATCAGCGATGATTCCGGTTCGCCAGTTGCTATAGAAGGTATCGTATCAGACATATCCCAGAGAAAGGCTTATGAACAACAAATAACGGAAGCGAATAATCAACTTCACTCTCTTGCAGGTTATATCGAAAAGATCCGTGAGGAAGAAAGACTGGCTATTTCCAGGGAAATTCACGACCAGCTTGGACAGGACCTTACAGTTATGAAAGTCGACGTGTATCTGCTTTCCAAAAAAGCGCTGGATGAAAACGCGCTTGAAGACAGGGTTGAGATCTCGCGGGATTTCCAGCTGATTGGCGACAAAATTAACGAGACTATAGACAAGGTAAGAAAGATCTCTTCGGATCTGAGGCCTGACCTGCTTGACAGACTGGGATTGATCGAGGCTATCGAGTGGCATATTTCAGAATTTGAAAAAAGAACGGGCATACAGTGCAATTTTGAGAATAACATGCCTGAAGTCGAATTTTCGGAAAAGATTTCCGTTCAGATATTCCGTATATTGCAGGAGCTTCTTACAAACGTAACCAGGCATTCAAAAGCCGACGAAGTGGATATAAGCCTGCGGCTTAAGGACGGCAATTTTGAAATGCATTTTAAAGATAACGGGATAGGCATCACGGAAGAACAAATCGCTGAGAAAAGCTCGCTGGGCATTATGGGCTTAAAAGAAAGAGTGTATTTGCAGGACGGGAAAATAGAGATCAGCGGTTCCAAAGGAAAAGGCACTTCTATCAGGATCTCAATACCATTCGAATTTAAGATTTAAAGATATGACCGATCTAATAATTGCAGATGACCATAAACTTTTCAGAGAAGGTTTAAAGAAGATCCTGATGAGCGAACCTGATTTAAATGTGGTTGGCGAAGCATCCAATTCGATGGAGGTTCTGGAATATGCAAGGAACCATGAGGTTGACCTTGTTACACTTGACCTTAGTATGCCGGGAGCAAGCGGGCTGGAAACCATAAAAGATCTGAAACGAATAAATAAAAACATTAAGGTTCTTATTATAAGCATGCACCCTGAAGAGAGGTTTGCGCTTAGATGCATAAAAGCGGGAGCCTCGGGGTATATAACAAAAGAAAGATCGCCTGAAGAACTGGTTGGCGCAATAAGGAGAATTTTAAACGGTCAGAAATACATCAGCGAAAGGCTCGGCGAAATTTTATCGGAGGGACTGGACACAGATAATACCGACATGCCTCACAGTAAGCTTTCTGACAGGGAATACGAAATCTTTGTCAAAATAGCCTCAGGAGATAAAGCTTATAAAATTGCAGAGGATCTGATGATAAGCGTTTCTACCGTAAATACATACCGCGCAAGGATACTTGAAAAAATGAACCTGAAAAGTAACGTTGGAATGACATATTATGCCATGAAAAACAATTTGATTGAATAAACTAAACTTGATCACCCGGATGCCTTCAACTAAAAATCCTGATTAATTAAGAAATCCCCTGCAAATCCACTAATATTCTTCATTTTTTACCTGTTTTTAACGAATTTGTATCATAAAAAATGCTACAAACAAATCGTTCTTTATTCTATACCGCAGGCTAAACCAAAAGGTTATATTTGTGACAGAGATATGAATTAACCCTTTTAGAAGTTCCAAATAAAACAGAAAACCCCTTTTAAGCAATTCGATTAGACCTCTTTTGGTCACCGCCTATAACCTCTTTGGTCCCGGAGCGTGAGTTTTGGGACTTTCTTTTTGCCCTAATGCCATTAAAAACACTACATCGGATTCATCTATAGTTCTATACCGGAGGGCAAATTGAAAGGTTATATTTGTATCAGAGTTTTGAATTGACCTTTTTAAGGCTCTAAAATTGTTGCGAAACCCCTTATACACGCCTAAAGACCACACAAGGTCACGCCTAAACCTCTTAAGTCCTGAAGCGAAAGTTTTGGGACTTTTTCTTTGTACCGGCGCCATAAAATTTGCTACACGGAAATCATGTTTTATTCTATACCGCAGGCTAAACGGAAAGCTTATATTTGTAACAGAGATATGAAATAACCCTTTTTGATCCAAAAATTTGAACCCTTTAAGCATTTCGAATAGACCTCTTTTGGTC
>CAZMRG010000185.1:0-5185 GCA_964568655.1 uncultured Ignavibacteriales bacterium
TTCTTTCCTTGAAATAAACCCAATTTATTGCTAAATTACAGGTCTAAGAACATTTTAGCTCCCCTGGCTGCTAAATTAAGTTCCGGATTTAAAAATCCGTACCTATATTTCAAAGTCAGGAAATCAAATAGTAAACTCAAAATAATTAGCGGCCTCGGCTGTTAATTCCCTATTTCATTTCAAAGCTAAAATTTCTCAGAAGTTAGATCACAATTTGTTTAGTGGGGCGGTTAGCTCAGTTGGTTAGAGCGCCACGTTGACATCGTGGAGGTCATAGGTTCGAGTCCCATATCGCCCACGAATATAATTCGGATCAATAAAGATAATTTACAAAAGTTTCCGCTGTCAGCAGCAGGCAGGCGGCGCAATCGTGCCGCAGGAAATTTATTAAATCAAAGGAATCATAAATATTAAAATGACAAAAATGAAAAATAAAAAATGGATGCTTCTGGCAGTTTTAGTTTTGTTTTTGCTGCCGTCAGTTTTAAAGGCGCAGGTTTATTCTCAGAAAGATATTATCAACCAGTATGACCCGTATACGATAACAATAAACGATATGCTTCTTTCGACAAACGATGAGGATTTCAAAGATAATAATAATTTTGTTGTTGTGGTCACTGCGATACTTGGAAATGAAAAAGTTATAAAGTTCTTAAGCAAAGACGATTTTATGGTCAATTCTCTGAAAACGTATGATGAAATTTCACAGGTAAGCATGACTGTGAAGAGAAACGGTTCGATGATATTACCCGCTTCGTTTAATATTCCAAACAACACGGGTTCAATTTATCTGAAGATCGAAGGGTACTCAAATGTAAACCCATCTGATGTGACCGCTCTCAGCCAGCTTAGCACGAGTTTCTGTTATGTAAGCTCGACGCTTAACGGGCCAATGGAACAGGCTTACAAGTACTTATCAACAACAACCGATATAAACAGGCCGAATAATTCTCTTCTCACCAGCGCGGAAGTGCTGCAGCAGAATATGAAGACAAGGCCGGATGTATTTTATCTTGGCAATCCAATGGAAATTACTTATGCAAT
Organism: uncultured Ignavibacteriales bacterium; assembly: GCA_964568655.1. GTDB lineage: Bacteria > Bacteroidota > Ignavibacteria > Tepidaquicellales > OLB5 > CAWFKW01. The sequence continues at coordinate 1,045 of CAZMRG010000185.1, forward strand.
TCCGCAGGATCCCAAAAAAGCGGTTGGCACAAATATATTAGTTCAGGGTAAAAGGCCGCTTGAATCTACATCAGGCAGAATGAAAGACGTTGTGAATATTACATTCACAAAATATACCGACGTGAAGATCGTCCAGTCACAGCCGTACTACCAGAAAATAAAAGGCGTGTTCTCTGATATTACTTCCCAGACAATTATACCTGCCGATAAGGCTCCGGGATTCATTGAAAAGGCGCAGGATGTTATCAGCAGCGATCTGGTTGTAGGACTTAGGGCTGATGTATACCTGAATGACCAGGTTTCAAAACAATATACAAATTTGATGAATCTGCTTAAGGCATATGTCAGGGTTATATCAGACAGCCTGCAGACAACAAACGATATGATGAACTCGGATGAACGCGAAGCGCTTGCTTATTTTGAGACAAATCTGAAAGACAATGATTTTGATTTGGATAATCAATACGTTTTTGACGACTATGTTTCATCGTCTGTAAACAGGGGAATATTACAAAAAGAAATTGACGCAATCAGAAGATATTACCAGATAAAGTAAAAATTGGCGAATAACGGGCAAATAAAAATAACTTTCCCTGACGGAAGCTTAAAAGAGTTTCCCAAAGGAACTACTTCGCTTCAAATAGCAGAGTCAATAAGCAGGGGACTTGCTGAAGACGCTATTGTTGCCGAGGTGAACAATAAGCTTGTCGATCTTACTAAGCCGTTGAATGAAGATGCGAAAGTAAAGTTCTTCAAATTCAACGATGAAGAGGGGAAGAAAGTTTACTGGCATACTACCAGCCATATAATGGCGCAGGCTGTAGAAGAACTATACCCGGGCGCGAAGTTTGGCGTTGGCCCAGCAATAGAAAACGGTTTTTATTATGACGTTGACAGCGAACACAGGTTCACCGATGAAGATCTTAAGAAGATCGAAGATAAGATGCTTGAGATAGCGAAACGGGACCTGAAAACAGTTCGCGAAGAGCTGAAAAGAGAAGACGCTATTAAGTATTTTCAGAATGAACGGAAAGACGAGTATAAGGTTGAGATACTTGAAGACATTGCAAAAGATGAGCCGGTTGTTTCGTTATACAAGCAAGGCGGATTTACCGATCTGTGCCGCGGGCCGCATATGCCAACAACAGCAAAGCTGAAAAATGTTAAGCTGTTAAGCGTTTCAGGTTCATATTGGAGAGGCGATTCGAACAAGAAGCAGCTTCAGCGAATTTACGGCATTTCATTCCCGAAGAAGAAAGAGCTTGATGATTATCTTCATATTCTTGAGGAAGCGAAGAAACGCGACCACAGAAAAATTGGCGCTGAGCTTGAGTTATTCATGATAGACCCGAAAGTCGGCGGCGGTTTGCCGATATGGCTTCCCAAGGGCGCTATTATCAGGCAGCAGTTAGAGAATTTTCTGAAAGAAGAACAGATAAGAAGAGGTTACCAGTTAGTTTATACTCCGCACATTGGGAATATTGAACTTTATAAGACTTCGGGGCATTACCCGTATTATAAAGACTCTCAGTACCCGCCAATAGATTTTGTTGATGAGACAGGGAAAGTTGAACAGTATCTACTCAAGCCGATGAACTGTCCGCATCATTTTGAGATTTACAATCACAAGCCCCATAGCTACAGGGACCTGCCTGTGAAACTTGCGGAGTTCGGAACAGTTTATAGGTATGAACAGTCCGGAGAGCTTAGCGGTTTATTAAGAGTAAGAGGATTCACCCAGGATGATTCGCATTTATTCTGCAGGGATGACCAGCTTCTTGATGAGATTTGCGATGTGATAGATCTGACTCAATACGTATCATCAAGTCTTGGACTGAATAATATCCAGGCAAGATTATCATTCAGGGATAAAGAAAATAAAGATAAATACGGCGGCAAAGATGAACTTTGGGAGCAGGCGCAGGACGACCTTGTCAAAGCAGCTGACAGGATGAAGCTTGATTGCGTTGTCGCGATCGGCGAAGCTACTTTCTACGGCCCGAAAATTGATTTTATTGTAAAAGATTCTCTTGGCAGAAAATGGCAGCTTGGCACCGTGCAGGTTGATTATGTAATGCCTGAAAGATTCGATATGACTTATATCGGCGAAGACGGACAGAAACACAGGCCCGTTGTTATTCACCGCGCTCCGTTCGGCTCTATGGAAAGATTTGTAGGCGTGCTGATAGAGCACTATGCGGGAAATTTTCCTGTATGGATAACCCCGATTCAGGTTGCAGTAATTCCTATAACCGATAACCAGAAAGACTACGGCGATTCTGTTTTCAGAACTTTGAAGGAGAATGGAATCAGAGTTGAGTTAGATACAAGGAATGAAAAAGTTGGTTACAAGATAAGGGACTGGGAATTAAAAAAAGTTCCGTACATGATAGTTCTAGGCGAAAAGGAAAAAGAGAACGGGAACATTACCCTGAGGGCGCATAAAAAAGGCGACCTTGGCGCTTTCCAGCTGGATAGCTTTATGGCCTCGCTTAAAGAAGAGATAAAGAATAAAACGTACAACTAAAAATTTTTTCCAGTTTATTCCCGCGAAAGCGGGAATCTAATATTTGAAGTTTAGACTAAGCATTTGCTGACAAAACATTTGAACAGAGATTCAGAACAAGATCTCCGCTTTTATGGGATTGAAAACAAATAAGATCCCCGCTTCCACGGGGACTACGAGGCATTAATAACAAAATTAACTAAAGGAGTTTTCTATTAGAGAGAACAAGCACAAAACCAGAATCAACGAACAAATAAGGGTGCCCGAGGTGAGGGTAATTGATGAACATGGAGACCAGAGGGGCGTTATGTCGGTCCAGCAGGCTTTAAAGCTGGCAGACTCGGCAGGATTAGACCTTATTGAAGTATCGCCGAATTCGAAACCGCCTGTTTGCAAAATTGCAAACTTCGGAAAATTCAATTACGAAAAGCAGAAGAAGGAAAAGGAACAGAGAAAAGGAAAGACTACCTCGGTAGTAAAAGAGATCCGCTTCCATCCCAATACTGATACTCATGACCTGGAATTCAAATGCAAGCACCTGATGGAATTTCTTATAGAGGGGCACAAAGTAAAAGCGACTGTGATATTTATCGGGAGAATGATGGTGCACCAGGAAATAGGCAAAAGACTGCTTAACGAAGTAATTGAAAAGCTGATGATTGTGGGGAAGATAGAACAGGAGCCTAAAATGGAAGGCAGGCATCTGACAGTAATGTTTATTCCGGAAAAGAAAAAAATAGAACAATATCAGAAAGCGCAAAAAACTCAAACTGGCCAGCCGGCTGTAAAATCCGCAGAGGACAAAGATGCTGTGGATAAAACTGCGGCGGCTGAGGAAAGCGGCGCTAAATAATAATTTGAAGATTTAATTTAATAATTAATAATATCTGACAGGGTAATTAAATGCCAAAGATGAAAACTAACCGGGGCGCTTCAAAGACATTCAAGAAGACTGCGTCGGGCAAATTTAAGAGAGCACATTCGTTCAAGAAACACATTTTAGCTAAAAAGACGACCAAAAGAAAAAGACACCTCAGAAGCGCCACATTGGTTGCAAAAGCCGATCAAAAGCGCGTTAAGAGAATGCTTTTAGCTTAAATCAGAAAATAGAATTAATAAATATATAAAGGAGACATCGTAAAATGCCACGTTCAGTGAATGCAGTTGCATCAAGGAAACGCAGAAAGAAAATTCTGCAAAAAGCAAAGGGCTTCTGGGGCAGAAGAAGTAAAGTTATCACCGTTGCCAAGCACAGCGTTGAAAAAGCCGGCCAGCATGCTTATTCCGGGCGCAAATTAAAGAAAAGAGAATACAGGAACCTGTGGACGGTCAGGATAAACGCCGCGGCAAGACAGAATGATACAACTTATTCAAAATTAATAGGGGCGTTGCATAAAAAGAACGTCGATATAAACAGGAAAGTTCTCGCGGAGCTTGCATATGATAATCCGGGAGCCTTCACCGAAATAGTTAAGTTTGCTCTAAGTTAAAATCTTCTACCGGGGAAAAAATGCTTTCCACTCTCATCGAAATAGAGAAAGAGATTGAAGAGTTCTCTATAAACAATAAGGAAGAATTAGAAAACTACAGGATAAAGTTTTTATCCCGTAACGGACAATTGTCAAAACTTTTTGA
>CAZMRG010000186.1:0-5178 GCA_964568655.1 uncultured Ignavibacteriales bacterium
GTTAAGAGGCTGGTTCTATCCAAAGGGCAGCAAGATTGCTATAGTCCCGATCTTGGGATTCAATACATATAGCTGGAACCCGAGATATACTACAACAGGTTCCATAGGCTCAGTTGATTCAGTTGGAACAAGCTATAGCTATATGGGATTTAACGGCGGCGTAGGTTTGAACTGGCCAATTTCTGATGATATTCAGATTGCAGGCGGAGTTGGCGCTATCTACAATACATATAAAGGTACATTAGGCACTTCAACTGATAAATGGACTAATTTTATGGTTCCTCAGTTTAATTTTGCCGGTGAAACAAGAATTGCTGACTGGTTAACCGGTAGATTCGGTTACAGCAGGAACGTTGATATGCAAAAACATGAAACAACCGTCGGAAGCGTAACTAATTCATATTCAGAAACACTTCCTTCTTCGGATGTTGAGACAATTAGCTTAGGCGCCGGTTTCCATTTTGGAAGATTAAGCATCGATGCTACTGTCAGTGAAAAATGGTTGAAACAGGGTATTAATTTTGTATCCGGCCAGGCCAACGATTTATTTGGCGTGATTTCAATGTCATACAATTTTAATACAAGCAAGTAAGTTATTAAATTATTTTAACTCTGACCCCTCGCAGAGATGCGAGGGGTCTTTATTGTAAGCGTTTCGGAAACACAAATCAAAAAATGGACATACTAAGCAACTTAAAATACGCAGACGGCTCCAGGAAGAAAATTAAAAGGATTGGACGCGGAGTTGGATCGGGCCATGGCAAAACATCAACCAGGGGCCATAACGGCGCAGGATCGCGTTCAGGAAATAAATGGAGAGCATGGTTCGAAGGCGGACAAATGCCATTGCAGAGAAGAATTCCAAAACTCGGTTTTACAAATCCGGGAAGAAAAGAATTTCAGGTTTTAAATTTAGGCAAACTTCAGGCCTTTTTTGAAAAAGGAAAGCTGAACGGTTTAACTTTAAGCCCTGAAACACTTTTTAAAGCCGGATTGATATCGAATAAAAGGCTTCCATTGAAAGTATTGGGAGAAGGCGAGTTCAAACAGAAACTGGAAATCAGCGCTCACAAATTCAGCAAAACAGCCGTCGAGAAAATTGAGAAAAACGGGGGTAAGGCAACGGTAATATGAGCAGTTTTGTTGAAAGTTTCAGAAACATTTTCAAGATTCAGGAACTAAGGCAGCGAATCGTTTTTACGATATTGCTGCTTATTGTTGTTAGGATTGGCGCTCACGTAACGCTGCCGGGTATTGACGCGGGCCTTCTAGCCCAGTCAATGAAAAACCAATCGGATAATACTCTGTTTGGTTTATATGATTTGTTTGTAGGCGGCGCATTTAAAAATGCCGCTGTATTTGCGCTTGGTATCATGCCTTACATCAGCGCATCGATTATCATTCAGTTATTAGGAGCTGTGGTTCCTTACTTTCAGAAACTTCAGAAAGAAGGTGAAGCCGGAAGAAAGAAAATAACTCAGCTGACAAGGTACGGAACGGTTCCTGTTGCATTAATGCAGGCATGGGGCGTTAGCGTACAGTTAAAAAGCAGAAATGTATCCGGCGTAAGTATTATATCGCCTGAGATATCGCCGGTTTTGTTTACGATTTCCTGTATTATCCTTATGACCGCAGGCACGGTCTTTATGATGTGGCTGGGCGAGCAGATTACTGAACGCGGAATTGGAAACGGAATTTCGCTTATTATATTTATCGGAATCATAGACAGGCTGCCTTATTCTCTCCTGGATGAATACCAGGTTGTAGCATCGGGCGCCAGAAGTATTATTATTGAACTGATTATAATTATTGGGCTGGTTTTGATAGTAGCGGCAGTTGTGCTGGTGACCCAGGCGATGCGGCGAATACCGGTGCAATATGCCAAACGAGTGGTCGGGAGAAAAATATACGGCGGTGTTACGCAATATATTCCGCTTAGGGTCAACCAGGCAGGCGTTATGCCGATTATCTTTGCACAGTCAATTATGTTTGTTCCAAATACTATATTGACATTTTTCCCGAACAGCGATTTTATGCAGAGCATTGCAAAGCATTTTGACCATACAAGTTTAGTTTATGCGTTTTTGTACGGAACGCTTATTGTGTTCTTTACATATTTTTATACCGCTATTGCGTTCAACCCGAAAGATGTTTCGGATAATATGAAGAAGCAGGGCGGATTTATTCCGGGCGTAAGGCCGGGAAAAGCTACATCTGATTTCATTGACAATATTTTGACGAAGATTACATTACCAGGTTCGATCTTTCTTGCATTCATAGCTATATTGCCGGCGTTTATTGCGCAGGCAGGCGTGACACAGGGGTTGTCGCAGTTCTTTGGGGGCACCAGCTTATTGATCATTGTTGGCGTCGCTTTAGATACGCTGCAGCAGGTTGAATCACATCTTGTTATGAGACATTACGATGGTTTTATGAAAAGCGGCAGAATTAAAGGCAGAAGAGGTTAGAAAACCTTAGGGGTTATTTGTTTTGGTAAAGACTCTCACCGAAATTCAATCAATAAAAGAGAGCTGCAGGATTGTAGCAGGCGTTCTTTCATATATAGAAAAATTTATCAAGGCAGGCGTATCTACAGCTTCGCTTGATAAGATCGTCGAAGACTACATCAGGTCTCAGGACGGGGAGCCGGCGTTTAAAGGTTATAAAGTCAATAAAAATATTTTTCCGGCCAGCGCATGCATCTCGATAAACGAGGAAGTAGTTCACGGAATTCCGGGCGAACGTTTGCTTGAAGAAGGCGATATAGTGAGCGTTGATGTTGGAGTTAAAAAGAATGGATATTATGGCGACGGCGCCAAGACTTTTGCGGTAGGCGCTATCAGCAGCGCAAAGAAAAAGCTGATGAGAGTAACGGAAGAGAGCCTGTATCTTGGATTGGATAACGCAACTGACGGTAATTTTATAAATGATGTATCGCTTGCAATACAGCAGCACGTTGAGGCGGAAGGATTTTCAATTGTCAGAGATCTTGTCGGTCACGGAATAGGAAAAGATTTGCATGAAGAGCCGCCGATACCGAATTATTACCACCAGGGATATAAAGCGAAATTCAAAGAGGGTATGACAGTCGCTATAGAGCCTATGGTTAATTACGGAACTTATAAGGTAAAAGTACTGAAAGATAAATGGACATATGTTACAGCGGACGGCGAACCATCGGCCCATTTTGAACATTCAATATTGATAACAAAAGGTAAACCTGAGATATTAACGGTAACAGGGTGATATGGCGAAACAGGGAACTATAAAAGTTGATGGAATAATAACCGATACGCTGCCAAATGCCGCATTTAAAGTGAAGCTTGAAAATGGGCATGAGATAATAGCGCATATATCGGGAAAGATGAGAATGAATTTCATAAAGATCCTTGAAGGCGATAAAGTGGCGGTGGAACTTTCGCCGTATGATTTGACAAGAGGCAGGATTACATACAGGTATAAATAAAATTTTCAACAGAAAGATAAGAAAATGAAAGTAAGAAGTTCGGTAAAAAAACTTTGTGAGCACTGCAAAATAATCAAGAGAAAAGGCGTTATCAGGGTAATTTGCAGCAAAAACCCCAAACATAAACAAAGACAAGGTTAAAATAAATTTTATATCAGGAGAGCATATAATTGGCAAGAATAGCGGGAGTAGATCTTCCAAAAAATAAGAGGGTTGTTATTGGACTGACTTCCATTTATGGAATAGGCGCATCTTCTTCAGAGAAGATACTTGATCAGGCAGGGGTTGACCATAGCAAGAAAGTCTCTGATTTGACCGATGATGAAGTAAATAAAATACGTAACATCATCACGTCTGAAATAAAAGTTGAAGGCGCTTTAAAGACCGAAGTGCAGGCTAACATCAAGAGGCTAATGGATATTGGTTCATACCGCGGCAAAAGACACAGAAGGGGACTTCCTGTCAGGGGCCAGCGCACAAAGACCAACGCACGTACAAGAAAAGGTAAGAGAAAGACAGTTGCCGGTAAGAAGAAAGCTCTTGCTAAGAAATAATTTATAATAAGAGATTAAAATCAATAAATAATAATGGCTCAGGCACCAACAAAAAAAACAAAGAAAAAAGTACATGTTGAAGTTATAGGCATAGCGCATGTTCAGGCTACATTCAATAACGTAATTATAACTTTGACGGATGTGCAGGGTAATACTATCAGCTGGTCATCATCCGGCAAAATGGGATTCAAGGGTTCGAAGAAGAACACCCCGTTTGCGGCGCAGGTAGCTGCAGAACAGGCCGCTAAAGAAGCTTATGACCTCGGATTAAGAAAAGTAGATGTATTTATCAAAGGCCCGGGAGCAGGAAGAGAAGCCGCAGTACGCTCACTGCAGACTGCCGGTATCGAAATTCTGACAATAAAAGATATCACGCCTATCCCTCATAACGGGTGCAGGCCTCCAAAAAGAAGAAGAGTTTAATTTTTAAAATCAATTTAGTTAATATAAAACTGTAAATGGCAAGATACACAGGCGCAAGTTGTAAACTTTGCAGAAGAGAAAGAATGAAATTGTTTCTCAAAGGGACCAAGTGTTTCACTGAAAAGTGTCCTATAGAAAGAAAGAACTATCCTCCGGGGCAGCATGCTTTGTCAAGAAGGGCAAAAGTATCTGATTACTCCGTTCAGCTGAGGGAGAAACAGAAAGTTAAAAGAACGTACGGAGTTCAGGAAACTCAGTTCAGGAATTATTTTGATTTCGCTTCCGGACAGAAAGGCAGAACAGGCGAGAACCTTGTAAAGCTTCTTGAAAGAAGATTGGATAACCTGATATACCGCGTGGGTCTGGCGCCTTCGAGAAAATCGGCGAGGCAGCTTATTCTTCATAAGCATTTCAGGATAAACGGAAAGATGGTAAACATTCCCTCTTTTCTGTTAAGAGCCGGGGATACCATACAGGTGAAGGATAAGAGCAAACAGATGAAGATTTTCCATGATTCGATGAAAAGGATAAAAGACGACATGATACCGTCATGGCTCCAGGTTGATAAAGCCGGATTAAAGGGCACATTGTTAGCTATTCCGGAAAGAATCGATATTCCTTTCAACGCTAACGAACAATTAATAGTGGAATTATATTCCAAATAGGAACTAAATAATAAATATGCAAAATCACTATATTCAATTCCCCGATAAAGTAGTTTTAGAGCAGGAATCC
>CAZMRG010000187.1:0-5151 GCA_964568655.1 uncultured Ignavibacteriales bacterium
TTACAAGCAAGAGCGACTTCGAAGAAATGAGATAAATCTCTTAAATTATAAATCTGACAATAAAATGAACCCGCCTTTGTTTCAATATGACATACCTTCTTAGTTGTTATTAATTAAGCATTTGCGAGAGATTGGCAATTTTTTCTGATTGCTTCGGCATGTTTGGTTAACTAAAAATACTAACCTATTTACGATTTAAGTCTCGTAGTTCTTTTATCGCTACAAACGCTATTGATCATTGTTTTCTTCAAAATTTGCCAAATTTCATCATTTTCTCAAGTTTTCCGTATACCGTAAATTTACTATTTTTTTCTTCATACCCTATATCAACTATACTCATATTAATCATAATTTATCAAATTTGTATTGTAAGAAATTGAATATTATCGAAATGATGATGACGATGTATTTATACAAGTGTGATATGAAAAAATATAAAATATAGTTCATAATTGCGGTATTTCAATTTTCCTGAATTCTTCTGAATCTATAACTTTATTGATAAACCAAATAAAATGATGAAACTAATCTTATCTATTACGTTGCTGTTGTTAATGTGTGGGGCTGCAAGCTCTCAATGGATCACGAATTATTCTGGTTCAAGCCCCGGAGATAATAATGTTATTAATGCAAAAGGCGCTGCCATATGCGTTGATAACTCAGGAAACAGCTACATTACAGGCAGTGCACTTGGACAAAGCACAGGACTGGATATAATAACAATAAAATTTAATTCCAGCGGCGATACATTATGGAAAAAGACTTATAACGGAACAGGTAATACTGATGACAGGGGTTTTGGAATTGCAACTGATAATTCCGGAAATGTTTATGTTACCGGAACTGCCAGCTATATTGGGAGTTCGTACAACGTAGTATTATTAAAATATAATCCATCAGGAGTAATGCAATGGGCCAGGAATTATACAGCCAATAATCATTTTGCTGATGATGAAGGACTTGCATTGGCTCTGGATCCGGGCGGTAACATATATATTACCGGATATTGCACAGATTCAATTAATGTTTTCAATATGGTCACTCTCAAATATGACCATAATGGAACAATGATATGGTCAAAATTGGAAAAAGGGCCGCAGAATCTGGAAAGCAAAGGATTCGGAATTGCAGTCGATCATATGGGTAACATAGATGTAGCAGGTTATACAACTACAAGTACCGGAAACGATGTATTATTGGTCCAGTATAGTTCAGCGGGCTCTAAGAACTGGATGAGGACATACAATAATCCCGCTGCAAACTCTGATGACAGAGCGTTTGGAATTGCTGTAGATGCCTCAAATAATATTATTCTTACCGGTTATTCAACTGCCGCCACAAAAAATTCTACCGACTTCCTGACAATGAAATATAATTCTTCCGGGACATTACAATGGTTAAAGACTTATAACGGCGGAGCCGGAAAAAGCGATAGAGCGCTTGGAATTGCTGTGGATTCGGACGGTTCAATTTATGTTACCGGATATGGCGCGAGTGTAGCGCATGGAAATGACTATGTTACCATTAAATATACACCGCAGGGAATTCAGACCTGGGTTTCATTATATGACGGACCCGGACACAGCGATGACAGGGCAAATGCAATCGCAATTATTCATAATGTTCTGGGCGTTACAACCGGCGTTGCAGTAACTGGCGAAAGTATGGGGGCTGCAAATAATTATGACTACGCAACTATAAAATATTCTGATATCACCGGTAGCCAGCTGCAGGTTTCAAGGTATACTTATACGCCAACCACCAATGATATTGCAACCAGCGTTGCCACATGGAATAATAATATCTATGTAACAGGATACAGCGAAATTACGGCCGGGCCAAACAACGGTGATGAACAATCTGAAATTTCTACAATGATGCTGGTTTGGGATGGATCCAATCAAAACACTTCAAATGATAACTTGCCAAACGAATTTAGTTTATATCAAAATTATCCGAATCCATTCAATCCTGCCACAATTATTAAATTTGATCTTCCGAAAGAATCATATGTTAAGCTTGTTGTATATGATTTGACGGGAAGAGCGGTAAGCGTACTGGTAGATGGTTATTTGAGGGCAGGTTCGCATGAATTAAGTTTTAAAGGTTCAAACCTGGCATCCGGGATTTATTACTACGAGCTCAGTTCCGCAGGTTACAGGGATGTAAAGAAAATGTCGCTAATTAAATAACCCTATCCGGTAGAGATAGAATATCAACAATAGAATGGAAACAAAAGAAATAAAAAAAGACTGCAGGAACAACTTCGAAAAGGTTGATTTACTGGTTAACAGCGCAAAAGAAGAAGCCAGGATAAAGCCCGAGAGGTCTCTTGATATTCTTAAAGAAGCCTTAACTATTAGTAATTCTATTGATTATAAGGCCGGTTGGGCAAAGGCGAAGCTCAGCGAAGGAATTTGCCACAGGCAGCTCTCAAATTTTGATACTGCTGTAAAATGTTACAACGAATCGCTGGATATATACAAAGAGTTAAATGATATCAGCGGTGAGATCAGATCGCTTAACTCGATTGGTAATGTATATTACAGCTTAAGCGATTACAACAAAGCCATCGGGTATTTTGATATGTGTGTTGAAAAACTTCATGCTATCGGGGATAGAGCTTATCTTGCGGTTGTTTATTCAAATATAGGCCTGGTTTTCCAGGAAATGAATAATCTTTCCAGTTCTCTTGCGAGCTACTATGAAGCTCTGAATATTTATTCTGAGCTAAAGAAATCAATACCGCATTCATTATTTAACAACATCGGGATAGTTTACCAGGAAATAGGCGATTTTACCACATCAGTTCAGTACTTTAAGAAAGCCCTGCAGCTTGAAGAACAGGAAGGCAATCTGATTTACCAGTGTTCATCTCTTGGCAACATAGGGATAAGTTACGTAAAGAGCGGCGATTATCTCAACGGGGTTACTTATTTGGGCGAGGCTCTTGTTATAGCAAGGTTAACAGGGAACAGGCAGAACGAGGCGAACATATACAATCATCTTGGTAGCGCTTACAAAGTCATGAAATCTTATCCGCTTGCTGTTGATTACAAGCTTAAAGCCCTGAAATATGAAAAAGAAATTGGCGATAAAAGCTCTGTTTCAGGAACGCTGTGCCAGCTTGGAAAGATATATTTTGAACTGAATGATTTTAAAGCTTCAAAACGATCTTACCAGGAATCTCTTGAAATTGCGGCTGAAATATCTGACACAATAAATGAAGTGAATGTCTATATAGGACTCGCGGAGCTTTATAATAAATTCCGGGAAATCGAAAGGACGGAATACTATCTGGACAAGGCAGAACATCTATCGAAGTCAAGAAACGCAGATAAGGAATTAATGAAAATACATACTATGTACAGCGAATGCTACAGAAACGGCGGCCAGTATGAAAAAGCATTATACCACCTTGAACAGAGCAGGATTTATTCTAAGAAAATACTTGATTTTGACGAGGAGAAAAAAGTAAAAAAGATGCTTCTCGGAAAGATCTTTGACGATGGGAAATTAAAAAATGAAAGAAATCATTCATTTTCAAACCCTAAAAGTTCTATGTCCCAGGCGGACACCATGGCCGGGCTTAGAACGAATTAACAAAGCTCACATATAATCCCCCTCCTCTATGATGAATAGAAAAGGCAGACTCTTCCGAGCCTGCCTTTTTTTTAACTAATCTAATATCTGTTTCAAAGTATCATTATTAAATTTGCTCAGCCGTTACTTTCCGGTTTGTTTTTCCAGCATCTTCAGCATCTTCTGAGAGTTCTGGTCGTTTGGATTTATCTCAATCGCCTTCTTTATATAAAATATAGCTTTTTCATTATCATTTTTTCTTTGATATACTATCGAAAGATTACCGTAAGCCGAACTATTTGTAGGTTCCAGCTTCAAAACCCTGATAAAACATTTTTCAGCCTCGTCTATTTTATTCATTGTCAGGTAGATGTTCCCAAGATTAAAAACAGCGAGCGTCAAAAGCGGATTATAGTGCAGCGCTTGTTGATAATATACGATACTTGAATCCAGGTTCTTATTCTTAAAGAAGAAATTACCCAGGTTATTATAAACTGCGGGGTCGATAGGATATAAATTAATTGATTTGAAATAAGCGGCTATCGCATCGCCCGGTTTATTGGTCTGTGCGTATGCATTACCAAGATAATCAAATGGCGCCGGGTTATCAGGGGCAAGTGAATTTATCGCCAGGTACTCGTTTATGGCGCTCTGAAATTTACCTTCCTTTTCGTAGGTTTGAGCTAACTTCAGATGTCCTTTTGTTTGCTCCGGAAACCGGGCAACATATCCTTTCAATGTGTTTTCCGCGTCAATCCATTTATCCAGCGCCAGGTACGCGCTGCCTATGTAGTAATCAATTTCTATGTTATACGAATTGCTCTGTTTAGCTTTATTCATGATTTCAAGCGCCCTGTATAAATATTCAGGATTTTTGGGACCGGTCTCGTAGTATAAAACATAAGCAATTCCGGGATTCCCCGAGTCATTTCCGCTCCTGTCCCCGTAAAAATCACGAAGCCGTATCGCATTTACCTGAGGTTTGCTCATTGCATCTTCATTTACGACTATTGGCGCGGGTATTTTCCTTATCCAGTGGTCGGTAAAATTCACATGAGGAATATCTGCGGTTCCCCCCTGCAGCATGTGGCATTTTACGCAATTACTTTTGGGGGTGTGGTCGGCAGCTTTGTTTGTCTGGGATAATTTAGAGCCGTCGTGGCAGGTAAAGCACTTATCGTTAAAATCCTGTTTAGTCACGTTTTCGATAGGAACATGCGGATCGTGGCAGGTTATACAGACCATCTTGCCGCCGCTCTTTGTAAAACACTCGCTCAAAACAAGCCTTGCGGTATGGCTCGCAATCGTGAATTCACCTTCTTTTGCGCTGTCAATTAAATAAACTGTTTTGACTTCATTCAGATGCATTCCCGGTATAAAATCGTCGGAATTCTTTCCCGGTCTGAACAAACTTTGATCGCCCTGAAGATGACATTGGGAACAAACGTCCATTTTCAAATCATCCGGTAAATGAGAAGGATTTACAATTGTCCTGTCGATAAAATTCTTTGGGTCTGCAATATACCCGGTGTCCTTCATTATTTCATTGTGGTGTTTTACATGAAGCTC
>CAZMRG010000188.1:0-5129 GCA_964568655.1 uncultured Ignavibacteriales bacterium
TTTTATCAGGACCATTTTCTTAACTGATGTAAACCCGTTCGATTCAAGCCTGTAGAAATATATTCCCGATGCAAAATCGCCCGCATCAAAATTAATTTCATATTTCCCCGCTTCCAGACTGCTATTTACAAGCAGCGCTGATTCTCTTCCAAGTAAATCAAAAACTCTGAGAGTAGTAAAACCGGATTTCGGAATATCGAACCGAATCTTTGTATTCGGGTTAAACGGATTAGGATAATTATTATATAGCTGATATTTAACTGGAACGCCGAGGATATTAGAAATCCCAACAGGCGACACGGTGAAATTAAAAATTACCGAGAACGGACCGGTTCCGCCAATATTTGTAGCCTGTGCCCGCCAGTAGTACCTGACATTATTCGATAACACTCCGGATGGCACGTTATATCTTGCGTTTAATACTCCACTTGTATCTTTTACCGGCGACGTGAACAAACTATCGGTGGCTATCTGGACCCTGTATGTTGCCGCCGTTACAATGCTATCCCATGTCAACTGAGGCGTAGTGGAAATACCTGTCGAGTTGTTCGGAGGCGAGACTAAATTCGGCGCCCCGGGAGCCGCTACAACCGTAGTTAATTTCTGCCAGAAGCTGAATGAGCCCCATCCTATTTGATTCTTAGCTTTCACTCTCCAGTAATAATTAGTTGAATTGCTTAACGAACTCACCGTCCGGTTTGTATCGGTAAGTGTAGTGTCGCGCAGCAGATTTGCAAGAGAAACTGAATCAGTAACCAGTTCAAACCAATAATTACTTATTGTTTGTGAGTTATATACTCCTCGTAAATTTAATTTTTTTGCCAGTGTCTGGTCTATCGATCTTCCCCATTTGAAATTTATTGTCGTTGGCTGGTTAGTCGCGCCGTTAGCAGGAACAAATGGCCCGGCGATCTGAGTAGGCACGCCAAGCGTTCTGAAAGTGAAGACGCCGGAAAAAGAGCTTGTTCCGCCGCTGTTTTTTGCTTTTACTCTCCACCAATAATTTGTTAGCGGCTGTAAGCCGGAAACGTTTCTAATTGAATCAGTGACCGTGGAGTCGTTTAATATGAGCGTGTTGAATGAATTATCCGTCGCTACCTGCACCCTGTAAGAAGTTGCCGATGCAGACTTGTTCCAAACCAGGTTTAGTGATGTAAGATTTCCCGTCGAATTATTTACAGGTGAAACCAGATTAGGAGGCGCCGGCGCTGCAGGACTTGGAGCAAACGCAATTCCTCTGAAAACTGTATTGACTGCGCAGGTATCTATTGTTACAAATGACGGAGAGCCGTTATCAGTAGCTTTTACAATTGTTCCATAAGATGTTGTTGCAAAAATTACCGGATTTGCGCCGCTCCAGTCGACTGTAAGTCCGCGGCACCCGGCTGTTATGCCGCTGTTTATTGTTGTTGCAAGCGACCAGGTTGAGCCGTTGAAAGTCCACTTTTGTACGCCCCCGTTTGTGAGCGCCCTGTCATCTGCTACATAACATACGGTCCCCGCAGGATTCATTGAAAAGCCGTAAGAAGAATTTCCGGTTAGAGTAAACAATCCTGTGACGGTTTGTCCGGACGTTGTAGGAATTCCTGTCCCTAATGCGCTGACTCCAAGGAAAGATCCTGAACTTGACGAAACAAATAGTTGTCCGTTGATAATGTTGATAACTCTCATGTTAGTTAAAGTTGTAGTGATCTGAACGCTGGTAGAAGCTCCCAGCAAAACATATCTGGAACCTGTTGAAGGTCCTGAGGTCCAGAACGCCGTGCCGTCAACTGTTACAGCTCCGCGGATATTATTCCCGCTGTAACCATCTGTAGTAGTTGTGGTATTGACCGCTCCTGTGTAATCAAGAAATCCAACTACTCTTGCAACCGTAGTTGATGATGTAACACCTGCAAAACCGGGGATAGTATCATACCCGGTCAATGTTATAAATTGTCCGTTCGGAGACAGCGAAAGAGCGCCTTCTGAGGTAGCTGAACCGCTTACGGTCAGTCTTTTATTTGCGCCGTTAATTGCAATGGGCATTTGTATTGATTGAACAAAGGCGCCTGAAACGGAATATTCATCAATGAACAGTATTGTTGATACGCTTGTTAAAGCCGCGGCGCCGTCGCCAACTCTGACGACGACCAGGTTTCCCGGAGTGAATGCGTTTGCGAAAAGGTTAAAAGAAGACAAAATTATTGTTAAGATAATAGTAATTTTTTTCATATAGTTTTATTTGGATTTAGATTGTTAAAATAGCAGTGTTGTATGAGGTTCTTATTATAAGCGTGTTAGGGAATTATAAGAGCTGATTAATTTAATATTATCTGATATTAATTTATAGATTTATGGAAATGGTAATGCGATTAAATCCCGGCTATGAATTATAAACAAATGATTGAAGTTAGAAGTAACATCATGAAAAGATAAATATTTGACCGGAAAGAGATGCTTTAGGTCAGGATTTCGGAGGTGGAATTTCGGAGTTCAAATTTCATTTCTAATTTTAAGCCCGGACTCATTAAATGGATCCGGGCTTGAATTTTTCAGCATGAACCATGCCAGGAATATTAAATAGCCAATAAGTCACATCTTATTTCTTTCTTTTATCATTGTTGTTTGGCTTATTGGTGTTTCCGCGGTTTGTGTTTCCTCTGTTCGTATTGTCCTTATTAGTGTTGCCTTTGTTGTAGTTACCGTTCTGTCTTTCAGTGCCGGTATTATTATTATTCCTGTCTTGTTTTTTATAACCGTTGTTGTTATTGGGCGGCGGCGTATATTTATTCTGCCCGTTTGGTTTGCTCTTCATATGGCCTGTATTGTTCTGCCTGCTGTAAGTTTTTTTATTCTGCTTTTGGCCATATGTCTTGTTCCTGCCGCTCAGGTTATTTTTATTGACCTTATTTCCCTGGTTCTGATTATATCCTTTGTTTTTGAATTTTTGTATCTTGCTATTGTTTTCAGCGCCGTTATTGTTCCCTTTACTATTGTTATCACCCTTTACATTTTCTTTCTGGGTAACTTCAGGTTTAGTATTGGTTTCTTTTTCGTTCGGATTGTGAGCGACAATATTGTTTTTTGAACTCTTAACGTTCGCAAATTCCTTGTATGATTTTGGTTCCGAAACAGGCATGTTCCTGCCCTGAATTTTGTTATCCTTAACAAATCGCTGTGAATAAGTATTGATCTGATTATTAGTAACCTTAACATCATTCACATTATTCACCCTGTTGATATTCACGGGGTCAAAATGCCTTCCGGCTTTTGTCTCGATAGAAGTTACTGCCGGCCCCCTGTTTATAACAGTATGATTTACGACGTTAATTCCTGAGATGCCTCCCATTTCCCTGATATGATCGCGGTGTTCGCGGTCCCACCAGATATGCCTGTAACAATCAGGCTCACAGAAGTATCTCTTATCGCATATATAATACCTGTCTTCAACGATCGGGAAAGGATCATAGATAACTGCATCCACTATGCACGATCCCGGCCCCATTGGCGCCCATGCTACGTAATCATCGTCATCGCGCCACTCAACCCATGACGGGGCCCAGACTCTTCCCGGCGCCCAAACCCAGCCGGCGTCATCTGTATAAGCCCATCTTCCGTAATGGCACGTAACGTCTTCATACGGAGTTGCGGCTGCGAAATACCAGCCATCATCGGTGTTTTCCCACTGTCCGTTTGTATATGGGACGTATCCAACAGGGGCATCTTCATCATTTGTTGCCGCTACTGTAACCGCCAGGTCCGGCGAAGGCTGCCAAACAAAGAACATTCCAAAATCAACGTCAGCATCTGCATACGCTGTGTTGATTCCGGCCAGCTCGTAGAGAAATGAATTCCGTTTACGGAAATCCTGAAGCGCCGCGCTGTTCTTTAATTTTGACATATCAATTCCCAGATCTTTTGCATTTACCTGCACCCACTGGCCATGCGGCGAAAGGTCGTCGTAAAACTGCTTATAGTCAACGCTGAGCAAATCCTCAGCCGTTTCATTTAAATCGCTGTCGTCTACGCTGGCAGATTCTTCAATAGGTTTACTTGCAACTTTTTTTGCAAGATCATTGCTGCTTTTTGTGCATGATGAGAATAAAAAGCAGGCTGAAAACAGAATTGTCAATAAATAAACATAAGATGCATTTTTCTTTTTCATTCTGACTTTTTCCTCCTTTCGGAAAATTTAATTACACATTTTCGCCACTTCTGAATAAATATCAAATCGATGAATTTTAGAACTTACTTCTTTCGCAAACTTTTACCGTAAAAAATTGACTTTAAAATAATCAGTTGCATTATAGCGCCTATAATTATTGCGGTTGTCCATAAATAAGCCGTTAATATATGTTCTATCGTTCTGTATTCCATTTTGAGAATTATTAAATTTATAATACTCCTCTGAATTACACTTTGTTCCAACAGGTATATTAAAGCTTGAAATCGATTCCCAGCTCGAGAACGTTGAAATTAAAATTCCCCGCTCCAAATCTCAGAGAGCCGGCAACCCTTTGACTGAAGAAATATCTCATTCCAAATTGCCCCCACAGCCACAAACCGCTGGTATAACCCGCCGAATAAACTGTCCCATCGTTCGTATAGTAATTGCTGTTAACGTAATTATACCCCAGAACCAAACCTACGAACGGCACAAATCTGCCGTTGGCGATCGTATTAAAATTCAGGTTTGACTGCAGGCCTAACGTCAAATAGTTGTAGTTATAATAATTCGGCGTTGGGTTATCTCTGAAAGTCGAATAACGAAATACGCCGCCGAGGCTGATAGTTGAAACATCTCCAAGCTGCGCCATCTGGTATTCATAATTCAATCCGAATGTAGGCGATTGCGGCGCTGTCCATAGCCCCAGTGACGGTCCAAGCATTCCGTCGCCTTCTTTTAGCTGCGCAAAAAGAGAAAGGTTAATTCCAAATAATAATGCGACAATAAAAATTATCTTTTTCATTTTTTCCTCTTTTAAAAATTAACTTATTAATTTAATAATTTTATTTATAATATTATTCACAGATAAAAAATAGTTAGTAGTTACGATCACAAAGAATATCAATCCAAGTACAAGAAATGCCGCGTCGAAAATTGCGTTAATTAATTTCATTCCTATGTTCGTCTCCATGTTAATTTT
>CAZMRG010000189.1:0-5096 GCA_964568655.1 uncultured Ignavibacteriales bacterium
AAGTAAAAAACATTTATTTTTATTTCCAAAATTCCCCGTCTCTGGGTTCAGAGGCGGGGTTTTTTGTTAATTGAATAACATGTGATATTAAGCTATATTGCTTAATCTTTTTTCAAAATATTAACAATTTTATGAAGCATTGGGCATTAATACTTGGCGCATCAAGCGGTTTCGGCGGAGCGGTGGCGCTGGAATTAGCCAAAAACGGCTATAATATATTCGGCGTTCACCTGGACAGGCAAATTACCATGCCAAATGTTAACAACCTGATAAAGAAAATTGAGCATCACAAACAGCATGCTGTATTCTTCAATATCAACGCCGCTGATTCAATTAAGAGGAATGAAGTTCTCGACGAGATAAAGGAAAGGCTTCACGGTCATGAGGTTGGAGCTGTAAAGGTTTTGGTTCATTCACTCGCTTTTGGCACATTAAAACCGTTTGTAGCAAAAGCTCAAAATAATTGTATATCTCAGGCCCAGATGGAAATGACCCTGCACGTTATGGCAAATTCATTGGTTTACTGGGCGCAGGGGCTTGTATTCAGAAACCTGCTTGCCGAGAAAGGAAGGATATTTACGCTTACCAGCGCTGGGTCGCATTCGGTAATACCGTCTTACGGCGCAGTATCGGCGGCAAAAGCAGCCCTTGAATCGCACACACGGCAGCTGGCATATGAACTGGCTCCGATGGAAGTTACAGCTAATGCAATAATGGCGGGAGTAACTGATACTCCGGCGCTGCAGAAAATTCCCGGCGCGAAGAATATGATAGAAGCGACAAAACTAAAGAATCCCAGGGGACGTCTTACGAACCCGGAAGATGTGGCAAAAGCGGTATTGATGCTTTGTTCAGATGAAGCCGGCTGGATATCCGGAAACATTATCGGGGTTGACGGCGCAGAAGACATAATTAATTACACAGGCGAGAAAGTAGCTCATCATATAAAATAGTGAACTGGAGCTGAAGCCCTAAAAAAATAGTTCTTTTAAATATAATTCGATTAATTGTTGGAAAAATGTTATGTTTGAATTTGGATTCACCGAAGAGCAGCAGATGCTGCGCGAAATGGTTCGCGATTTCGCAACAAATGAAATAAAACCCATAGCCCGGAAGATAGACGAAGATGAAAAGATCCCTCCCGAAATAATCAAAAAGTTAGGCGAGTTAGGATTGCTCGGAGCCGCGTTTCCCGTTGAATATGGCGGAGGCGGTTTCGGCGAAGTTGGGTATTGTATCATGCAGGAGGAAATATCCCGCGCATGCCTTTCTACTGCAACGTTTATAGGCGCACACCAGTCAATAGGAACAAATGCTATTTTTCTTGGAGGCACAGAAGCGTTAAAACAGAAATACGTTGTTCCGCTGGCCCAGGGAGAAAAGATCGGAGCGTTCTGTCTTACTGAAGCCCAGGCTGGTTCCGATTCGTTTAACGTAAAAACAACCGCTGTTCTTGACGGCGATGAATGGGTGATCAATGGCGACAAGATGTGGATAACAAACGGCGGTCTTGCCGATATTATTGCTCTGTTTGCCAGGACTACAAAAGGGGTTAGCGCTTTTGTGGTTGAAACAAAATTACCCGGTTTTTCAGCCGGACCTTCCGAAAAGAAAATGGGTATCAGGGGAAGCACTACAAATGCTATCGCTTTCGATAATGTAAGGATACCAAAAGAGAACCTGATCGGAACCGAGGGAAGAGGATTCCTTCTTGCAATGAAGACTCTCGAAGCCGGCAGGCTTGGACTTGGAGCTTGCTGCCTTGGCGCATCAAAAGAAATGGTGGAGCTTTCATCTAAATATGCGAAAGAAAGACACCAGTTTGACCAGCCTATAGGACATTTCCAGGCAATTCAATTCATGTTATCCGAAATGGCGACGCTCGTATACGCAATGGAATCAATGGTGTACCGTACAGCGGTTGATTATGACAAGAAAAAGAGTATTGCCACCCAATCGGCGATGGTTAAGTTATTCTGCTCGGAAGGACTGGATAAAATAGTTGACTTTGCCGTGCAGATACACGGCGGCATGGGATACTCAAGAGAGTATCCAATTGAACGATTTTACAGAGACTCCAGAATAAACAGAATATTCGAAGGCACTAACGAGATACAAAAGGGAATAATCGCCAGGGACGTTCTGAAGCATAACGGAGTTAAATAAAAACCAACCATTCAATTATAAAACCTGTCAAAAGAGGTTTGATGTGAATAAAAACAGAATTTCAATAATTCTTTTTGTGGCTTTCCTTGGATTTACAATGCAGGGATGTCTTTCTGTTGAAACTAAGGAATATACATTCAAAGTAAAGAAGGATAATTCAGGTTCAGGCGTTATCACATACATAAATATTTTCAGCGATAAAAAAGATTCAGTGAGTACTTTCGAAAACGATTACCGCGAATTGATAGATAGTTACCTGAACGGAGACAAAGTTTCAGATGAAATGCCGGGAATTAAAAACGTTAAAAAGAAACTTTACGAGGAAGATAACCAGCTTTGCGGCGAGATCTCTTTCGATTTTGACGACTTGACCAAGCTGAGATTTTATAAGTATAAAGAAACAGGCCCGTGGTGCTATTACCTTGGCTTCACGCCAATGGGATTAATGGGCGGGACTGAAACTTATTTTTCTTCCAACGGTTCATTTGGCGGCGAGAGCATGCCGGTGATCTTCTGGGATGACAGCCAGAAGGAATTTAAATTCAAGACTTCGCTTGCCCAGCCTTCAGCCGGCACAGCCAGCCTCCTTGATCTATGGAAGCAAAATAACGGAAAATAAGAATTAAAATAAAACATGGTATAACAGAAAACCCCGTTCAGAATTACTGAACGGGGTTTTGAGTTTCTAATCAACATCTTCGCTTTATCTAACCAACACCATCTTCTTAACATCTATGAAACTTGCGGTTTCCATTCTGTAAAAATAAACGCCGCTTGAAACCGTGTTTCCTCTGCCATTAGTTCCGTCCCAGTCTACAGTATATTTTCCAATTGAGATATTACTATTGACAAGCGTCTTTACTTCTCTGCCCATTATATCATATATTTTTATAGTCACCTGCTGTGTTTTAGGAATAGAGAATGTGAACTTCGTGGTTGGGTTAAACGGGTTCGGGAAGTTCTGTGAAAGAGCAAATACTTTCGGAACTTCTGTCCACTGGTATTCGATACCAATTACGCTTCCTATCGATGCAAGCAATACATTTACCGTGTAAAACGGGTTGTGCATTCCCTTGCTGTTATCGGAAGTGATAAGCAGATAATTCCAGTAAGCTTTCCTCAGATTTACGTTATTTGAATCAGCAGCAATTAATGACCATGAAACTGAATCTGTCCCTGTATGCGGAAGAACCGCTCCCAGGTTGTGAATACATCCTTTAATTTCTGTTTCCCAATCCTGTATAGTTCCGTTTCCGTCAAAATCCTGCGGAGCCATAAAGTCTGAGAATTTTGTTTTGCCGGGGTGGCAAGTTTGACATGGAGCAACAAAATCATAATTCTGAGATTCGTTGCGCATATTAAGACTATGACCGCCGACTGTATTAATTACGTTTGCAGAAGTATCGGTAGCATGCATATGGCAATCAACGCAGGCATTCGGGTTAACCGTGCCGTGCGAACCGCTTACATACGGAACTCCGTTGAATGTAGCAGCGCCTTTACCCAATAAAACGTCGGTCTGCGGTCCATGATGCGGTCCCCAGGATGATGATGTAACTCTTGTATTAATGTATGATCTTACGTCTTTTCTTGATTTATGGCAGTCTGCGCAGGTTTGGCCTTCGCCAAGACTGTAGTGGACTCCGTTTGCCAATGTATCTGAACCCTGCGGCCTGTTTCGGAGGTAAGAACTATTATTGTTACCGTGCTGATCATGACATGACTGGCAGCTTATCATATGCTGGCTGGCCAGGGTTATATTTCTCGTATCAGTTCCTACATTCTTAGTATAATTAATATATCCTACTGCGTCATGGCATCTTATACAGTTCCCCAGATCATTTGTTCCATAATCAGGACTGGAAGGCTGCTGAGCAAAGCTGCTGTTCCAAACAGTTGTTGAATGCTTTGCATTTGACCATTGCCTGTAAATTGGATGGTTCTGCGGTGAATCGTGGCACTGTCCGCAAACGCCTGCATCATACGAAATATTAATTTTGTTTGTATCTCCGCTGGCGGCAACGTGCTCGCTCCCCGGTCCATGACAGTTCTCACAACCGATACTTGCAAACGGCGCTAGAGTTGGGAAACGCGCTACCAAAGTATCCCAGTTGCCGGGTTTCGGCGGCGAGAAATTGCTCCAAATCCAGCCAACGCGCCTTGCATTATCATCAAAGCCATTGTTATCTACTGTTGAGTTGTGATCGTATCCGGTTGTGTGACACGGAAAACAATGTGTGCCGTATGAACTTGAACCGCTATCTATATTATAACGGAACCAGTTCGCATGCTTGCTGACTTTCCAGCGGTTATAAATATCTATAAACTCGGGCATCCAGTTATGGCATGACATACAGTTTGGATAGGCTGCGGGTACGCCGCCAAATCCGCCTGTGCCAACATAAGTAGATACATAAATATTTGCCGTGGTATCAATTGAACCTGCAGAAGTTACCATTGTCAGGTGAACTGTGTAAGTGCCTGTTGAATCGGCTTTGAACCTTGCCCACCAGGTAAGTCCGGTTATAGGCGTAATGCTTGCTCCTGAACCGGCAGGTTTTGATTGAAAATTCCACGTGGCGTTTGTAATTGCTGTTGCGTCTCCAAAATTCATGCAATTTAGGTACATGACTGTACCCTTGGCAATCACATTTAAGCCCGTTGTAACCGTTGAATCTGCAACCAGCTGCGGCGTGACTTTTAGATTGTAAGGTGTAACACTCTGAAAAATTATCTTAGCCCTTGGCGTCGCAAAAGAAACACTCACAAATACAGCCAATAGCAGAAAAATAATATATGTTTTTTTCATTATTGTAAAAATTTGATTATTGGTTCTATTTTGTTGTTTTTATTCATTCTACTAATTAGTAATACATAAATCATGCCAAAATAAAGCGCGAAAATTTGCTAAAATGCGTGTGTAATTTTGA
>CAZMRG010000190.1:0-4920 GCA_964568655.1 uncultured Ignavibacteriales bacterium
GGATACTTTGAAGAGAATTCGTACATATTTGAAGAAATAATAAAGCCCGGGGAAACAGAAAACGTTTCCCCGGCGCCTTTAGATTTTAGTTTCTACGTAAATTGTTTTTTTCAGTTCTTCAAACCACTGGCTTTGCAATTTCTGTTCCTTATAGCTGAGCGCATATTTTTCAACAATGTCATAATCGCCGTCGAGAGTGATCTTGTGCTCCATCACTTTGTCTTTCAAAAGATACATGTAGTATCCGTAATTCTTATTATCGCCCACCTTTATCGGGTCGGTCATTCCTCCTATAGGAAGGTCTTTGAGCCCTAATATTTCTGCGCTGTCTAATTGGCTGACTGGAATTTTGCCAATGTAGCCGCTATCTACAACGCTTTCCTTTTCCTGTGAATATTGCACGGCAAATTGTTTAAAATTACCCTGGCCGCTCAGGATTTTTGTTTTCAGGTCCCTAAGAAAATTTATTTCTTCAAAATCGGCCGACTCGCTATGCGGGTACTTCACCAAAATGTGCTGAACCCTGATGTTATCGCCAGATTTATCGATAAGCTTAATAATATGGTAGCCGAATTCTGTTTCAACAATATCTGAAATTTCACCCGGCTTCAATAGGAACGCTGCGTCTTCGAATGGTTTTACGAATGTGCCTTTTTTTGCTTTTCCAAGGTCGCCGCCCATAACTGCTGAAGCGGAATCATCTGAATTACGCCGCGCAAGGTCGGAGAAGTCAATCCCCATCTTGATGCTGTCCATTATAAGCTTGGCTTTGTCGTAAGCTATTTTCTTTGCTTCTTCCGTAAGTTTCGGGATACGGACTATCTGGTACAGTTCGTATGTGTTAGGAACAGGCGGCAGGGAATCTTTATATTGTTCATAGAATTGCCTGACTTCAGGTTTGGTAACAGTAATTCCGTTTCCAAACTTATCCTGCTTAACCTTATCAATTTTTATCTTATCTCTTATCTGTTTCCTGTAAGTTTCTTTCAGCTTTGCAAGCGTGCCTCCGAAAGCTTCTTCCAGGTTCTTCTCAGAGCCAAACTTCTCAACTAAGCTTTTGATCTGGTAATCGAGCTGCTTCTGTATTTCATCATCAGAAGCAGTAACGCTGTCTTGGTCCGCTTTTGCCAGGATCATTTTATCGAACAAGAGCTGCTGAAATACAGTCTGCACAACAGCGTCGCTTATCTCGTTCAGATTATTCTGGCGTGCATAAAGCACTATCTGAGATCTTAAGTCAGACTCGGTGATAATATCGTTTCCAACTATGGCGACTATCCTGTCGCCTTCCGGCTGCGCATACGCTGCGACGGAAACAAAAATGGCAAAGGCTGTTACAATGAACCTGATCTTTATCAACTATGGTTTCTTTCTGCTTTTAGTTATTCCTTAAATGCGTCAACAAGCACGTCTTCGTGAATCTTAACCGGGTATTTCTGTTTCAGCGCTTCGATGTATGCTTTTTCAATGTCCTTAAATTTAACCTGCTGGAGCTCGTTTGATATTTCAGGCTTCGCATCTTCAAATTTCTTCGGAACCTGTTTTCCGGTTGAGTCTGCTTTCATGTACTTATTCTGGTTGCCGTCGTAAAATGACTTCATGTCGGCGTCGCTTATTTTCACCTTGCTCCAAAGCTCATCCTGGTCCACCCTGAATACAAGAAGCCCGTTTTCATATTCATGCATTGCCGCCATATACTCATCGTCTTTCTCGATCTTGCTTTCTATTGCGCGTTTGTTCAAAATAGCCTGTTCAGAAGCTGAGTTAACTATCTGCGTAAGCGTCTGGTTGTTCAATATAGATCTTTGATAGTCTCTGTTCACGCTTAAATTAGTGACAATATCATTTACAGTTATCTTCCCGTCGTCAAACACTGCAATAATTCTGTCTTTATCAGCCCCGGTAAATAAGCTGTCCAGGTTATAGTCTGAAATGGTCTTGGTTGAATCAAGCTTTGCCTTCAGGAAAACAAATCCGTCATCGCTGAATTTGTAATTATATTTCTTTTTCAGGTCGTCAACAAACGCCTGGTACATATCTTTAAATTTCTTAGTGCGCTTGAAGTCCGTTTTCAGGCTTTCCTTTTGCTTATCAAAAGGCTGGAACTGTTTTTCATCGGTCTTTTTAATAATGTGCCATCCGAACTGAGTTTTTATCGGACCCGCAACATCACCGACTTTAAGCAGGAACACAACTGAATCCAATTGCTGAGCGAGCCTTCTTCTGTCGAAATATCCAAGGTCGCCTCCGTTTGTTTTTGTGCCCGGGTCCTCTGAATACTGGGAGACCAACGTGGCGAAATCTTCTCCGTTCTTAGCTTTGTTATATGCATCCAAAGCTCGTTGATATGTGGCCGCTGAATCAATTATTTTTCCAGTGCTGTCTTTTTTATCCTGTATCAGAATATGCGATGCTCTTATCGATTCAAATCTAGGCTTCCTGTCCGTCAGCTTTATTATGTGTAACCCGAATACCGTTCTTACGGGTTCCTTTGTATAATCGCCGACTTTCAAATTATAAACCGCATCTTCAAATTCATCAACTGTCATTCCGCCGGTGAAGTAATACAGGTCGCCTTTGTTTGTTTTAGCTGTCCTGTCTTGTGAGTATTGCTCAGCAAGCGATTCAAAAGACTCTCCCTTTTTCAGTTTCTGAATAACTGAATCAGCTTTCTGATACGCGGCAATTGAATCCTGCGGAGTCGGATGCTCGGCAAGATTAATTAATATGTGCGATGCTCTTACTTCTTCTTTTTTATGCTCATAAAGCTTCTTTATTTCAGCTTCAACTACTTCTTTATCTACCAGGTAAGTTGGCGCGAAATTCTTCTTGTATTCGGCTATATCTTTTTGAATGTCAGGGTTATTTAATAGGCCCCTGTCGCGCGCATCTTTTACTTTCAGGCGGAAATTAATATAGAGATTAAGAAAAGTTCTCTTATCGTCAATCGATTTATTCTTTGCTGAATCGATGCTGGTTACAGTCTTAAGATACTGTTTTTCGTATTCGCCTAGCGTTATTTTTTCATCGCCTATTTCAGCGAGAGTTTTGTTAGCGCGGTTGCAATTGTAAGAGTTTAGGCAGAACACGATCAGGAATGAAATTAAACCTATCGTTTGTAACAATTTTCTGTTTTTTAACATAAAAATGGCAATAATTCGCTATTATTCTTAAAAAATTTAATCTCTATTTTACATATTATTGTATTGAGTTTCAAGGAAAAACGGGATAAAACTGCGGGCAATTAGCAATTAACTATAAACAATTGGAGGCTTGTAGGTGACAGACATGAGACTCATTTTTATAACATCATTTTTTGATTTCTTTAAAACTTCTAATCAGGGTTGTCCCCTCACTCCCTTTTTTCCAAAATTTAGCAATAGATTTTAAATATCGTAATTATTATATTTAAGTTCTCATAAATCTTAAAAAAGGGGCTTGGTAACTTGATAAAAGTAGCAATTCAGGAAGGCGAATCAATAGATAAAATCTTAAAGAGATTTAAGAAAAAATATGAAAAAGCCGGAATATTGAAAGAATTCAGAAAGAGAAGCTTTTTCGTAAAGCCTTCTATAAAGAGAAGAATGAAGAAAGCTAAAGCTGTCAGAAGAACCAAGAGAACGATAGCAGAAGAAGGTATTTAACCGGATTTTCCGTTTCTAATTTTCATCCCGTCCGGCAGGATGGGTTTTTTTATTGAGAATTCGCCCCGCGAATTCGAAATCCCGCACCGAGCGAAGTCGAAGAGGCGGGATAAAAGTTGAGTTAGATTATATCGAAATCCCGCTCTGAACCAAGGCGAAGAAGCGGGATAAAAGTTAAGTTAAATAAATATCAAATCATTTATATCGGTTGTCATTTCTTTATTATTACAATATCATATTCAGCGTTAGAATAATTAGTCCGCTCTTTTCGTCTTATTATCATGTAACTCATTTCAAAATATTGTTTTAGCTTGATAATAAAACCATTTTAAGTTAAATTTTTTACGGATTTGAAATCATCAGGGAAGTTAACTTCTTACATAAGTAAGAAGAATATAGATAAGAAGATCAAGGAACTTTCCCATAAAATATCCAAAGATTACAAAGGAAGAGTTCCGATTTTTATCGGAGTATTAAACGGTTCTTTTATATTTATATCCGACCTCGTCAGGAATGTGAAGATCGACTTAGAGATTGATTTTCTTAAACTTTCAAGCTATGGCGACAGCAACATAAGCTCCGGTGAAGTGAAACTATTAAAGGACTTAAATTGTACTATTGAGGGTAGGGATATAATAGTCGTGGAAGATATTGTAGATTCAGGTTTATCATTAAAATATATCCGCGATCTGATCTATACTCAGAAACCCTCTTCGCTCGAGTTTGTTACGCTCCTTTTCAAGAAGGGCGTCAGCAATCTCGATTTTAAAATAAAATATGTTGGTTTTAAAATACCTAATAAGTTTGTTGTAGGCTACGGACTTGACTATGCGCAGAAATACAGAAATCTAAAAGGTGTTTACATCTTAAATAATATATAAGAATGGCAGAAGATTCTCCAAACAGGCCGGTAAATAAAAAAAGAAAGAACGACGAGTTCAACTGGAACAGGGTGTTCAAAGTTGTGCTTGGGTGGAGCGCTATACTGCTCGGTTTTTTCCTCATAATGATATGGTCAAAATCTGGCGACAGCGGGGAAGTCGAAATTAATTTCGACCAGTACCAGAAGCTGCTTGCCGATAGCAAAATAAAAGAAGCGGTAATAAAAAAATCTGAAAACAACTTTACGTTTCACGGCACATTAAAAGTAGCCGAAGCGCTTAACGTTGGGACAAGACAGGTTACCGCTGATAAGTTCAGCGTATTGCTTCCTTACACAAACACCGATGATAACGTTATAAAACAGTGGAGCGATAAAAGCGTCGCATTCAGGATC
>CAZMRG010000191.1:0-4873 GCA_964568655.1 uncultured Ignavibacteriales bacterium
ACGCAATAAAAGTTAAACGTTATGGCGCCGCCGTAATTGTGATGGCGTTTGATGAAAAAGGGCAGGCGGACACATTTGAAAGAAGAATTCAAATTTGCAAAAGAACATATGACATCCTGACAAAAGAAGTTGGATTCAAGCCGCAGGATATTATTTTTGACCCGAACATACTTACAATTGCTACGGGAATTGAGGAACACAATAACTATGCGCTTGATTATATCCGCGCCACCAAATGGATAAAAGAAAATCTGCCGTTTGCTAAAGTCAGCGGCGGAGTGAGCAATATTTCATTTTCATTCCGCGGCAACAATATGGTCCGCGAAGCGATGCACTCGGTTTTTCTTTACCATGCAATCAAAGCCGGAATGGATATGGGTATAGTGAATGCGGGAATGATAGGCGTTTACGATGAAATCCCTAAAGATCTGCTCGAGCTGATCGAAGATGTTGTGTTAAACAGAAGGCCCGATGCTACCGAAAGGCTTGTTGAATATGCTGAGAAAGTGAAGTCAAAAGGTAAAGTAATTGAACACGAAAACGCGTGGAGAAATGAACCAGTCGAGGAACGTCTGAAGCATGCGCTCATCAAGGGCATAGTTGAGTTTATAGAAGCCGATACAGAAGAGGCTCGCCAAAAATATCCAAAGCCGCTGGATGTTATTGAAGGTCCGTTAATGGCGGGAATGAATGTAGTAGGCGATCTGTTTGGTTCAGGTAAAATGTTTTTACCGCAGGTTGTAAAAAGCGCCAGAGTGATGAAAAAATCAGTCGCGTATCTAACGCCGTTTATCGAAAAGGAAAAAGCTGCCGGAGAACGAAAGAACGCGGGAAAAATTTTACTGGCCACAGTTAAAGGCGACGTACATGATATTGGTAAAAATATTGTAGGCGTAGTGCTGGGCTGCAATAACTATGAGGTTATCGATCTTGGCGTAATGGTACCGGCTGAAAAAATATTACAGATTGCAAAAGAAAAGAATGTCGATATAATCGGGCTAAGCGGGTTAATAACGCCATCGCTTGATGAAATGGTACATGTTGCTAAAGAAATGGAAAGACAGGGGTTTAAAGTGCCTCTTCTTATTGGCGGGGCAACCACATCTAAAATTCATGCAGCGGTTAAAATTGCGCCGAATTATTCCGAGCCAACTATACACGTTCTTGATGCATCAAGAAGCGTTGCAGTAGCGGGAAGTTTGCTCAGCAAAGAACAAAATGAAAAGTATGTTCATTCAGTTAAGCAGGAATACGACAACTTGCGCTTTATGCATAAGAACCGTAAGGATGATAAGAAATTTTTGAAAATTGATCATGCCCGCAACCGCGCTTTAAGAATTGACTGGAAGAACAGTAAAGTTACAAAACCTGCATTTACAGGGAATAAGATATTTAACGATTTTCCGCTTGAACAGTTAAAAGAAGTTATAGACTGGACGCCGTTTTTCCAGACATGGGAATTGAAGGGCAAGTATCCTGATATATTTGACGACCCGTCTAACGGGAAAGAAGCAAAAAAACTATTTGATGACGCTAACAAACTGCTGGATGAAGTTATAAAAGGAAAATTACTTACGGCAAAAGCAGTGATTGGATTATATCCAGCTAATTCTGTTGGCGACGATATTGAGTTATACACCGATGATACAAGAAATGAAGCTCTGACCGTTCTCCATTCATTACGGCAGCAGCTCCAGAAGACAACCGAGCAGCCGTATTTAGCTTTATCCGATTTTATTGCAGCTAAAACGTCAGGCGTTAAGGATTATATCGGCGCATTTGCCGTGACTGCCGGGCTGGGGATTGAAAAGCTGATTGAAAAATTTGAAAAGGATCATGATGACTATAACATCATCATGATAAAAGCTATTGCCGACAGGCTTGCAGAAGCTTTTGCTGAAAAAATGCATCAGCTGGTTAGAAAAGAATTTTGGGGTTATGCGAAAGATGAAACGCTGGATAACAACGCTTTAATTAGCGAGAAGTATGACGGTATCAGGCCGGCGCCCGGGTATCCTGCGCAGCCCGACCATACTGAAAAACATATTCTGTTTGAATTGCTTGACGCTGAAAAAAATGCAGATATAATTCTGACCGAAAGCTTTGCGATGTATCCGGCTTCTTCAGTGAGCGGATTATATTTCTCACATCCTGAATCCAAATACTTTAACGTTGGCAAAATTGATAAGGACCAGGTTGAAGATTATGCAAGACGCAAGAATATGAGCGTTGAAGTTATTGAAAAATGGCTTTCGCCGATATTGGCTTATGAACCCGTTGAAGCTGAAACCATCAGCTAAGGACAAAAATTCAATGACACGATACGAAGAATTAATATCACACATAAAGCAATATAATAAAGTAATAGTAGCTTTTTCTGGCGGCATAGATAGTTATTTTGTCCTTAAGGCTTCTATTGATGCGCTGGGTAAAGAAAATGTTTTAGCGGTTACCGCCGATTCGCCTTCACTGAAAGAATCTGAGAAAGATGCAACGAATATCCTGGCCGCTTCTGTTGGCGCAATTCATAAAGTTATTTTTACACAGGAACTTGAAGACCCTAATTATTACAATAATCCAAACAACCGCTGCTTTTTTTGCAAAGACGAACTGTATGCAAAACTCAATGAGCTTAAAACTGAAGTAGGCATTGATTATATTCTGGACGGGACAAATTTTGATGATCTAAGCGATTACCGACCGGGCTATAAAGCTTCAAAAAATCAGGGAGTTATTTCCCCGCTTGCAGAACTTGGTTTTACAAAAAATGAAATAAGGGAAATTTCAAAAGAACTTGGGCTTGAGATATGGGATAAACCATCATCCCCATGTCTTTCCTCCAGAATTCCGTACGGCCAGAAAGTGACAAAAGAAAAATTATCTATTATAGAGCTGGCCGAAGAAATAGTTAAAGAATTCGGTTTTGTAGAATTCAGGGTAAGGCATTTTGAATTTGATAAACCGGGTGCGGCTGATAAAAAGCTATTGCTTGCTAAGCTTGATATATCACAGGATGAATTTGATAAGCTAGTAAATCCCGATTTGTTTGAAGAGCTTAACCGGGGGTTAAAGGAAATTGGCTATGATTTTGTTACGCTGGATATGGGGGGATTGAAATCGGGATCTTTGAACACAGATATGAAATTGAATTCAATTGTCTCTTCTTTAAAGTCATAATTATTTTAATTACATCCTCATTCTCATGTCTTCCAAGAGTTATATAGAGCTGGGTTTTGCAAAATACGATCTAAAGCGGGAAAAGATAAAAGGTTTCCCGGAAGTCGTTATGGCTGAAGGCAAGCTTGAGAAATTCCTGGTTAGCATTGTTACTAACGCCATAAAGAGAACCGGAAAGCTTCTTATAACCCGGGCTTCGAAAGAACAATTCTTCGCAATAAAAAAGAAATTCACAGGGAACAAAAAATTCAAGCCTGTTTATTATGAAACAGCGCGGCTTATTTTTATTGGCGAAATTCCTAAGAAAAAGACCGGCAAAGTTGTTGTTGTGTGCGCAGGAACGGCGGATCTTTCCGTGGCTGAAGAAGCCGCATTTTCTCTTGAAATTTTTGGAAGCAATGTGGTGAGATTGTATGATGTCGGCGTTGCAGGTTTGCACAGGCTGCTTGAGAATTTAAAAACATTTGAAGGCGCGAACTGCATAATTGTTGCGGCGGGAATGGATGGGGCTTTACCCTCTGTAGTTGGCGGGTTAGTTTCGGCTCCTGTTATTGCAGTCCCAACCAGCGTTGGTTATGGCGCATCATTTAAGGGCGTTGGCGCGCTGCTTACAATGCTTAATACATGTTCTCTCGGAGTGAGCACAATGAACATAGATAACGGCTTCGGAGCGGCTTACCAGGCGCATTTAATAAACATGATGATTTCGGAGAAATAAAAGTTGAAAGCGGCATTATTCGACATATTTACGGGCATTGCAGGCGATATGACCATCGCCGCATTAATAGATGCCGGCGCGGACTTCGAAAATCTGAAACAGCAGATAAGCAAACTTGGGCTTGAAGGGTTCTCGCTTGAGTTGTCCTCAAAACAGCGCAGCCAGATCTCGGCAAAGAAATTTGACGTAATTATCCATCACAAACCGCATTACCATACCCACCTATCTGACATATATAATATAATTGATAACAGTCAACTCTCGGAGTTTGTCAGAATAAATGCTAAGAGGATTTTTGAATGTATAGGCTTCGCCGAAGCGAAAATTCACAATATTCCAATTGAGAAAATTCATTTTCATGAAGTCGGGGCTATTGATTCTATTGTTGATATCGTCGGCGCATGCATTTGCATAGAGAATCTTGGCATTCAGAAAATTTATACTACTCCGGTAAGGTTAGGTAAAGGACTAATTAAGACTCAGCATGGCGTAATGCCAAATCCCGCTCCCGCAACGCTTGAAATTTTGAAAGATTACCCAGTAGAGTTTACGGATGTTAACTTTGAATTGACGACTCCAACCGGCGCGGCAATTGTGAAAACTCTTTCCAGCGGGCTATACAGGAACCGGGATCTATCCGGAGGAAAAATTAATATTCAGAATATCGGTTTTGGTTCCGGCACGTTTGATATTCCTGAGCTGCCCAATTTGTTCCGCGTAATAATTTGCGAAATAGATGAATCGGGTTTTGGAGATACAGAGAAACTAATCCAGGTTGAGACAAATATTGACGACATGAATCCGCAGGTATATCCTTATGTTATGGATAAGCTTTTTGAGATCGGCGCGCGCGATGTTTATTACCAGAATGTTGTAATGAAAAAAGGCAGGCCCGGAATATTGCTATCCGTATTAATTGAAGAATCTCTACTGGATAAAACTCTTGAAATCATTTATTCTGAAACCACAACTATCGGC
>CAZMRG010000192.1:0-4529 GCA_964568655.1 uncultured Ignavibacteriales bacterium
TTCCAAATGTAGTGAACGGTCGCGACCGTTCACTACGGCTGGTTATTTACGATGCTCTTGGCAGGGAAGCAGTAACGCTGGTTAACGAACAGTTACAGCCCGGGACTTATGAAGCAGAGTGGGATGCGAGCAATTATCCGAGCGGAGTATATTTTTATAGGCTCGAAACAAATACTTTTTCAGAAACAAAAAAAATGGTTTTAATAAAATAAACCATGGCAGCCATGAAAAAATTCATAATAATATTTTCATTTATTATTGCCAGCTCAACGCTAGCCCAGGATACAAATATTATTAAATATCTGCCGCTTCAGGTGGGTAATGTATGGGTCTATAGCAACGGATCCACCAGGGCTAAAATTAAGATATTAAGTTCCTTGAATGCAAACGGTCACATTTATTATGTATTCGGGATGACCGGAGACAGTTGTCATTGTGCTCAGGGTCCTTCGACTCCTTTCTTAACCGGATTATCTCCAATGCGGATCGATTCATTAACCGGGAATATTATGTTCTATGGAACTTCCTGTCAGTGGCAGGTAAATGAAATTTTGCTTGATTCGCTTAAGCAAAGCGTAGGAATTGTAAATTATAACTCATGTAATGATACTTACTGTTACGATACTAACCAGCTAAATATATTTGGAAATCTCAGGTCTACTAAATCAGTAGGTTTGAATCTATTAACATATTATACATCCCGCAGGTATGCAAAAGGTATTGGTCTTATAAGTTCTGTTCGTGGTTGTTTTTATTCCTCATGTGGTTTTAATTTGCTAGGCTGTATTATCAATGGGGTATTATTTGGAGATACGAGTTTTCCGGTCGGGATAAACCAGATAGAAGCTGAAGTCCCCAAGTCTTTTTCTCTTTCTCAAAATTATCCAAACCCGTTTAATCCGAATACAAAAATCATTTTTCAAATTGCAAAATCAGGGAACGCGAAACTTACAATTTATGACGCTCTTGGCAGGGAAGTTGCAACGCTCGTGAATGAGCAGCTTCAACCGGGGACTTATGAAGCTGAGTGGGATGGGTCGAATTATCCAAGCGGAGTTTATTTTTATAAATTAACAGTACAACCGTCTGCCCGCTCTGAGCGGTCTGACGGATATACAGAAACGAAAAAATTAGTTTTAATAAAATAAAATATTATCATGAAAAAAATTATTTGGATATTACTATTGCTGCCCATAATAATTCAGTCGCAGACAGTTGACACGAACGTATATAAATATTTTCCGCTAAGTATTGGCAACAGGTGGACCTGGTATATTGATCAATATTGGGATCCGGGTCCGGGTTACGAAACCATGAATGTACTTAATATGCAAAATATTAATAGCAGGGTTTATTTCGTAATACAGCAGGATATATACTATATTTACCAGAGCCAGCATTACACCAACAATAATTATTACCGAATTGATTCAATAAGCGGAAATTTATATAGTTACAGTCCTCAAACCCAATCAGAATGCCTGTTGGATAGTCTCAATTCCCGGAAAATCGATTCAGCGCACTGTACTTGCATGAATCACTGGGATAAATGCGATACCGGCTCCTATAATATATTCGGAAGGAACCCAAAAACAAAAATTATGGGATGGTCAAATTATTTTGAAGCGGGTGGAGAAACGATCTATGCGTTAAATTTCGGAAGAGTGTATGAAAGAGAAGATGCACATTCTACTTCAACCCAATGGTATTTGCGGGGATGCCTGATAAATGGGATTCTTTACGGCGACACATCCGTTATCCTGGGAATTTCAAAAATAAGCTCAGAGGTTCCGAATTCATTTTCGCTATCGCAAAATTATCCCAACCCCTTTAATCCCAGTACGAAAATAAAATTTCAGGTTGCACCCCCTCTTAATCTCCCCCTGACAGGGGGAGACGTGCCTGCTGTGGCAGGCTCGGTGGGGGTGAAACTCAAAATCTACGATGCTCTTGGCAGGGAAGTTGCAACCCTTGTAAATCAGCAGCTTCAACCGGGAACTTATGAAGCGGAGTGGGATGCAAGTAATTATCCATCCGGAGTTTATTTTTATAAACTTGAAACAAATAATTTTTCTGAAACTAAAAAATTAGTCTTAATGAAATAAAATTTACTGTCATGAAAAAGTTATGGATTATTATTGCAGCGCTAACAATTACAAATTGTTCTTTTTCACAGGATACAACTGCGATGAAATACTTTCCGCTTAACGTTGGCAACAGATGGACTTGGTATAGGATTACACTCACAGCGCCCGGTCCGGGATATGAAGTAATGCGAATTATCAATGCCGGATTAATAAATAGCCATTTTTATTACAAATATTTATTTAATTCTTACTTAAATAACGGTGGCTTATATTATACGACATTAGGATTTTACAGAATAGATTCTTTAACAGGGAATTTGCTTCAATATGACTCAGCAACTAACGTCGAATGTGTGTTAGACAGTTTGAGATCGCAGACAAATGATTCAACCAGAACATGCGGTTCCAGGTGGTTCAAATGTTCCGTCGGAACCTATCCAATATTCAGTCAGAATCCGCCTGCGAAGAGTTTTGGCTTTTCAAATTACTTTGAATCCGGCGGCGGGCATACTTACGCTATGAATTTTGGGAAAGTATATGCTTATACAATAGTACCATCCGTCATTTCGACATGGAGACTTTATGGGTGCATTATCAACGGTGTTTTGTCAGGCGACACGACATTATATCTTGGAGTAAATAAAATCAGCACGGACGTACCTCAATCATTTTCGCTTTCGCAAAATTTTCCCAACCCGTTTAATCCGAATACGAAAATCAAATTCCAAATTGCAAAATTGGGAAATGCAATGCTTACAATATATGACGCGCTTGGCAGGGAAGTAACAACGCTGGTAAATGAACAGCTTCAGCCTGGGACTTATGAAGCTGAGTGGGATGCGTCGAACTATCCAAGCGGAATTTATTTCTATAAACTTGAATCAACAGGTTTTTCACAGACAAAGAAGTTAGTTTTAATAAAATGAAGCAAATCGCAGCGAAGCGGAGATCCTGCTTCGGCGGGACTAAAAAATTGGTATTAATGAAATAAAAATATAAAATAATATGAAAAAAATATTTTGGTTATTTGTTATGCTTTTTTCATTATTTGTGTCTAATAATCTTAAGGCATATGATACATCGGTGGCAAAATATCTGCCGCTTCAAATAGGAAATGTCTGGGTATACTATGGAACATACAGCTATCCTACGCCTCCGTTTTTCGGCAGCTGGTTTGACCAGTACAGAATTACAGGAACAGTAGATACAAACGGTCACAGGTATTACAGGTTCCAGCTAACGACAGTTTCCGCCGGAGAAAACTCTAACGGTATTACATTCATGAATTTTCTCAGGATAGACTCATCGACAATGAATGTTTATTCGCTGGGCAATACCGACCCGTGCCATCAAAATGAAGTCTTTGTAGATAGCCTTAGAGCCCGCATACACGATACGGCTTATACTTGTTCCGGCCAATACAGGCGATGTTTCGATACAACGGCAAGCTCGATGTTCGGAACCAGCATCCCTTCTAAAACATTTACAAATAATTATCAAAATTCCAGGACAAGTTATGCAAAAGGCATTGGTATTGTAAATTGGGGCTGGACTGAATTACAGAATAATTACCAAGAAAATTTAACGGGATGTATAATAAACGGTGTTATTTACGGCGATACTTCATTAACCGGCATAATCAAAGTATACACGGGCGACCCGGTTTCATTTGCGTTTTTTCAGAACTATCCAAACCCGTTTAACCCGAAAACAACAATAAGATTTAACATTCCTTCATATCCTCATTTTTCGGATGAAAACGTGAAGCTGTTCATTTATGATATTCGCGGCAGGGAAGTTGTCCGGCTTATAGATGGAAAGGTTCAACCCGGATACTATCAGGCGGAGTGGGACGGGACAAACTATCCCAGCGGAGTTTATTTTTACAGGTTAATAATTCAGTCGCCTGACGGATCTAAGGGATATGTTCAGACAAAAAAAATGGTTTTAATTAAATAAAAAATAAAATGAAAAAGTTACTGGTTATAATTGTTGCATTAACAATTTCAAATTGTTCTTTTTCTCAGGATACAAATACAACAAAATATCTTCCGCTTCAGGTAGGGAATGTTTGGGTGTATAGCTACAGCGCTTCTTGTTATGTTTCAGGCACGGGTTCCGGAGGCGGATATGATAAATACATTATTAGCGATTCGTTAATTCAAAGCGGGAAAAAATATTTTATATTGCAGCATTATCATATTCAAACATACGGAACATGGGCAGGCTTTTATCCAATGCTTTATGACATTGGACAACCTATACGAGTGGATGCATTTAGCTGCAACATTTATAAGGCGTTGAGTTGTAATTTATCTAATGAGACTCTTGTCGATAGTCTTCTTTCAAAACTTAACGATACTGCTTATAGATGTAATGGTCCAATGTATGAAAGTTGTTACGATACGTCAACCCAGTTTATATTTGGAACAAACAGGCTTA
>CAZMRG010000193.1:0-4493 GCA_964568655.1 uncultured Ignavibacteriales bacterium
ACAGAATTATCCTAATCCGTTTAATCCTTCAACTAATATAGATTTTTCTTTGCCAAAGGACGGATTTGTAAGAATAGATATTTATGACGCAATTGGCAGGCTTGTAAGAACCGTGGCAAACGAAAATATGAAGGCAGGGACATACAAAGAGAAATTTGACGGTTCTTCGCTAACATCAGGAATATATTTTTACAGGATCATTACGGGCGAATTCACGCAGACTAAGAAAATGGTACTATTGAAATAGATAAATACGATCTTAAATATGTGGTTTTTTACGAAGGAGGCTATTGGCTTCCTTCGTTTATTTTATGGCCGTTTATTCAAATCTGAAAATAGTCTGCATTAATAATGTTATTACACTATTTATCATTTTTTAAATTATTTTTAGATTTCTCCCAAATTCAGTCATTGTATAACTTGAAATTAAATTCTATCTTATCTATACTACAAGGGAATTTCAATAAACTAATTTTTTAACTACATGAAGAAATATACTATTTTATCAGTCCTCATTTTGTCCTCATTAATGTTGTTTTTTCAGGCCTACACCATCAAAACGGTTGATGATAATCCTAACATTGATGTTCCGGTTCTTAATCCTGAATATATGTACAAAACATTCAATCCACCGACGCCTATGGTTGTGATCACGGATGCGCAGGGTTTTGATAACTATAATATGGGCACAAACTTTGCGGAAGTTTATGTCTCAGAAAATCCAAACAATCCGTTTGCAATGTTTCATAATTTTAACGGATTAAGCGGTTCGCCGGGCTGGTGGACCACTGACGGATATAACTGGAACGCTATTAATGTTCCGTTTTCAAACACAGCAGGCGATCCTTGGACAGCATATGATAGTCTGGGTAACCTGTTTTGTGAAAACCTGAACGGCAGTATCAGCGCTTCCTGGGTAATAAAGTCAACAAATGACGGTCAGAACTGGGGATCAAATGTGCAATCCTGCACAGGTAATGACAGAGAAACAATGTCAGCCGACCAAACCGGCGGACCGTTTGCAAACTACCTGTATGCCGGCGAAACCCCCGGAACTTTTGTGAGAAGCACAGACCATGGCGTAAGCTTTACACAGACAACAACATTAACTAATAACTTACCTGGGTTCATGAGCGCCCCCGGACCGGGCCCGACAGGAGTTTCAGGCGGTTCGGTTTATGTAGTTACCTCAACAGGAACATTTAATATACCTACATACACATTCTACCGTTCTACTGACGGCGGAGCTTCGTTTACGCTGATGTCAACTCAAAACGGGTGGGTAAACACTGTTGGCAACGTTGTAGGCGGCAGAAATTCATATCAGAACATGAGATTAAGGCCTTATCCGTTCCTTTATGCTGATAATAGTTTTAGTTCTTTTAGAGGCAGAGAATATGTATTCTTCTGCGGAAATAATCCTCCCGGTGATGGTAACAAGCCAAGCGTCTATATAAGATACTCTACAGACGGCGGGGTAACTTTCTCTTCGCAAGTACAGATCAACGATGATGCAACCCCGACATCCAACGCTCATTTCCATGAGCAGGGCTGGTGCGACAAACAGACCGGCACATTGCTGGTTCAGTGGATGGACACAAGAAATTGCCCGACGGGTGACAGCGCAGAAATATACGCTTCATACTCAACTAACGGAGGCACAACATGGGCAACGAACCAAAAGATCTCAACCGCTAAGATGAAAATCAATTGTCCTAGTTGCGGCGGAGGAGGAGCTCCGGCATACCAGGGCGATTACAGCGGCATGGGTTCATATAATGCAATTGGTATTTTAGGATGGACAGATTTCAGAAATAATTCATTTGGCAGTTATAGCGCTTATTTCCCGGATTATGGTTTAAGGGCAAATCCGACTACTTTAACGAATCTGAACGGTAACGGCGACAGCGCATTTGTATTTGTAACCGTCCCCGCAGTTAAGCTTTATACAGGTAAAGTAAAATTCTCTGCTATTGTAACTCCGACTCCGGCAAACGGAACAATTACAATAAGTTTTCTGAATAAAACTGCATCTACTACACAGGATAGTATAACAGCTTATCCGGACTCAGTAAGAATGAGAGTAAGGACTTCAGGAGCTGTTACGCAGCAAACATATACAATAACGGTTATTGCTCACGGCAAGTTTGGCAATACAGAGCAGACCCCGGTTCATGCAAGAACTATCACTATGAGCGTTTTAACGGGCATTACTCAATTCAATAACGAGATCCCTGAAAAGTTCTATTTATACCAGAACTTCCCGAATCCGTTCAACCCGTCAACTCAAATCAGGTTTGATATTGCAAAAACCGGTAATGTTAAAATTGCAGTTTACGATTTGACGGGGAAAAAGGTATCTGAACTTGTGAACCAAAGTTATGAAGCGGGTAAATATATTATCAACTTCAACGCTTCTGATCTTGCAAGCGGAGTTTATTTCTACAAAATAGAAACCGCTGATTACACAAGCATAAAGAAAATGATTCTGATAAAGTAAAAAATTACTTAACTAAAAAGTCCGTCACGGTTAACTATGACGGACTTTTTTTATATACTTTTTTGGAAGAACTTTAAAGAATTTATTTGAGCAGAATTAACTTCTTAGTATCTGTAAAATCACCCGCCTTGATACGGTAATAATATACTCCGCTTGCCAGCCTTGAACCGTCAAAAGTTATTTCATGATAGCCGGCGTTTGTAAAAGAAGAATATACTATCTGTAATTCCTTCCCAAGAACGTCATAAAGAGTAATTGTAACATCCGCTGATAATGGCAGGTCAAATTTTATCTTAGTTGTTGGATTAAACGGATTAGGATAATTCTGATACAGAGTAAATACATTCGGGATCCCTGTATTCCCGTTAATGATCCCATTTACCGCCCCGGTAGTAAAACTATTTAATGCCGACCATGCAGAAGAATTCTCTGCAAGGCCGCCCGGATTTTTTGACCTGATATGCCAATAGTACACTCTGCCTGTAATAAGCTGCGTACCTGAATACGTAAACGACGGATTAGAAAGGTCTGTAACGCTTTGCAAAACGTTGTTCGAAGCGTCAAAAACCTGGATATCGTATTTTGAATATGATGTTAAACTATCCCATTTGAATAAAGGATTGAGCCCTGTTATAGCCCCGCCGTTTACCGGCAACAGTAAAGCCGGAGCCGGAGGCGCGTTAAAATACTTGAGCACAGTTTTCCAGTTCGCGTGGTTCGGGTCGTCAAATTGTTCTATATTCCACACTTCACCGTTGCCTCCGCGCCATATCCAAAGAGCATAGCCCCAACCGTAATCTTTACATGCGCTCAAAACATCTTTTATATAATTCGCGCTCCCGTTCTGAGGTAATAACATTCCAAACTCTCCGAGAAATACAGGAACTCCCGCTGAATCCTGAAAATGTTTCACTCTTTGCAATACTGTTCCTCTTACAAATGCTGAATCAAACGTTACCTGTGATAAAGTTGTGATATCCCAATACACACCCGGGTAAGAAACTGTATTTTCTGCAGGCGCCTTTGTATACTGCACAGGCTGATAGTTATGAGTTGAATAAACCAGGTAGTTTCCCTTGATAACATAAGGCGGGAATAACTCAGGCGTTGAGTATGCAAAGTTCTCGAGTAATATCGGCACATTAGCGTCTACTGTTCTTATCTGCTGAACAAACCTATTATACACAGTATCCATATGAATATTGTACAGGTGTTCTAAAAAATATTTGTAAAGCCCCGAGTTGCTTGCAGGAACCGAGGTGTATTTAGGTCGTGGTTCAACTACGAGGTTTATACCTACGAAAAGAGTGTCGTTTTGATAACGCTGAACAATTAGTTTAAGCATGTTTGCATATAGAGTTTGTTCAGCGGTATTGCCTGTATTCCATATTCTTGATTCGCCGGTTTGTCCGCTTGATTCAAGATAAGTATCATAAGCGCCCGGACCCGAACGAACGGCTATAACATAATAAATTCCGGCTTGCCTGCAATGCGCTACTATCGCATCAGTAGAGTTTATTGAAGTTGGAACCGAAGCATATGGAGCATCTTCGGCCATGAAACCGCGGATACCTATATGGAAAAGGTTACCTCCATAGTTTTTGAAATCAACATAGTCCTGGTACGCATGATCATTTTCAATATTGTACCCTCTAAAGTAAGACGGCATCTGCCAGAGCGCATATTTATGGTTAGTGGAAGGTACCTGCGAAAAGGAAACTGACACTAGGGCGAATATTAGCAA
Source organism: uncultured Ignavibacteriales bacterium (assembly GCA_964568655.1). Taxonomy (GTDB): domain Bacteria; phylum Bacteroidota; class Ignavibacteria; order Tepidaquicellales; family OLB5; genus CAWFKW01. The sequence goes on from CAZMRG010000193.1 coordinate 4,245, forward strand.
AAACGTTATTTTTTTCATATTTTTATATATTTAAGGATTCTCTTTTTTTATCTCTACTACTAACTTAACTAACTAAATGCTATATGTGTATACCGTGCTTAAGGTAGTAGCTTGTACTACAAGAGGATAGTAATTAGTTTGATTGCGGTTGGCGCTGTTGGACATCGACAGAATCTGATACCAGACGGTTAATCAAAAAAAATCCCGCATCAGTTACCGAAGCGGGACTAAATATTAATAGCTTGCCGT
>CAZMRG010000194.1:0-4491 GCA_964568655.1 uncultured Ignavibacteriales bacterium
TGTGCTGGACTATAGCCTCATATTTCGGCCCGTAACACGGAACAGAAATCAGCTCCGGGCAAAACTCACGCGCCTCTACAACCGACATTCCCGTTTTAACGCCTTTAGCGCGCGCTTCGTATGAGGAGGTCATAACAATGCCTTTATTGCCGCCGTGGCCGCCTACGCTTACCGGCTTGCCTCTGAGCTTGGGATTATCGCGCTGCTCAACCTGCGCGAAGAACGCGTCAAAATCCATGTGGATAAAAAGCTTGCGGCCGTTTTGTATGAGCTTATGCCCAATATCTTTGTGGTGCGGAAAGCCGTATAACGACATTCGCCGCACGCGCTTGTAAACGGAGGAAGTTTTTGACTCCCCGCGCGAAATAAAATATGATGAGCTAAGCTTTTTTTCTGACATTGTTAAATTTTTTGTATTGCCATTCCCCTTGTATTCCAGCCGACACTCATCTCCCCCTATCAGGGGGAGGTAGGAGGGGGTGCAAAACTTGGCCATCCACCCCCCTTGTATTCCCCCTGTCAGGCCTGCCTGCAGTAGGCAGGGGGGAACGTGTGCGGATTTAATCTCCCCTCAAAGCACCAAGGTGTGAACTATACTCGTCTCCCCCTAACAGGGGGAGATACAGAGGGGGTGTGAAACTAAATTCAACTCCTTAACTTTAGCGGTAATGCTTTCAATTACCAAATTGATATTACCATAAATCTCTTCATTCTTAAATCTCAAGAATGAAATACCCATTTCTTCAATCTTTTGTTGTCTCCCGGAATCGTATTCAATTTCTTCTTCTGTTACATGCGTCAGTCCGTCAACTTCTATCGCAAGCCTTATTTTAGGAGCATAAAAATCAACTACAGAATTTCCGATACTGAATTGCCGTCTGAATTTAATCCCGGCGATCTGCTTGTTTCTGATATGATTCCAAAGCAATACTTCTGCTTTGGTCATGTTCTTTCTGAGAAAACGCCGGCGTTCTTTCAGGTTTGTGTTGTTGTAATCAAGATCAAGTCTGTTCATCTTAAAACTAAGTTAGATTAGTGTAAATAGAATTTGTTAGTTTTAATTATACCCCCTTGTGTTCCCTCTCTATGCCCGTCTCCCCCTAACAGGGGGAGGTAGTAGGGGGTGTGATACTGTGTATTTCCACCCCCCTTGTATTCCCCCCTGTCAGGCCTGCCTGCTGCAGGCAGGGGGGAACGTAATTTGAATGCTCTCAATGCACCAGCAGCAAACTAGTACTCATCTTCCCCTAACAGGGGGAGGTAGTAGGGGGTGTAAACACTTTATTTTCCTCTTCTGCATCGCCTCCCCTGCCGCAAAGTTCTGTTAGGGAGGCGAAAGCCCGCAGAGGATGAAAGGGTGGGATTCTAATCTATTTCTCTTTTCAAACCAATTACCTTGCCTATTATCTCGAACGGCCCCTGTATATTTTTATAGCGGCTGTTTGCAGGCTTCAGGTAAACTTTATTTCTGTCTTTCTTAAATATTTTTACGGTCGCTTCGTCGCCCAGCAGCGCAATAACAATTGAGCCGTCATCAGCCGAGCTTTGTTTGCGCACAAATACAACATCGTTTTCAAAAATTCCTTTTTCTATCATGCTGTCGCCAACAACCCTCAGACAAAAAACATTTTCATCATTGCCTTTGAGCGCGGCAAACGGAAGGTAGCCCTGCAGATTCGAATCCGCAAATATTGGTTCGCCTGCTGCGACATTTCCGTAAAGCGGCACAGCCTGAGTAGCGGATTTTATCCGCAGCGCTTCGGGATTCTCGAATTTATGGGTGAGGATAATTCCGCGCGCGAGCCCTTCCCCTTTTTCAATGTATCCTTTTTTGATAAGACCATTCATAGCCACCTGAACCGTGCCTAAGTTATCCCTGAAATTCACTGCAATTTCTCTGAACGTCGGCGGATAATTGTTTGCTTTCATAAACGACTTTATGAAATCATAGATCTTCTGCTGTTTAGGCGATATTGTTTTCATAGTTTTTTATTGCGAGTCCGCCAAAGGCGGACGAAGCAATCTCATTATTAAAAAGTTGCGGACTAAAGTCCGGGGTATTTTGTTTTTCAAAGTCCCGGGCCGATCCCCAAGGAATTTCTTCGGAGAAGGTCGGGCTTGGTTCATTGAGATTGCTTCAGTCGTCCCGATTTAATCGGGACTCCTTAGTAATTAAGAACTAATATACTATACGGATGTATAGTAGTCAATAGATTTTTAAATCTAACTTTTATTAGGCTCTTGACAAAGCTTTTTTGATGATTTATTTTGAATGAAAGGAAAATTTAGCGTTTTTGAGGAAATGACATACATACAAAATCAGGTTTTTCAGCCCGTTGAGGTAATAGCTCACTTTCATGACCTGAAGGTGGATATTCTTAAGTTCAAATGGAACCACCAGGTTTACAAAGTGGATTATATCACCAACAGCTGGAAAATACCAAATGGCGATGGATTATTGACGCATTATCTTGTTATCTGCAAGGAAAAGGAAATAATCTGCGAGCTTTCACTTAATCATACTGATATGAAGTGGGAGCTCATTCAGTATGATACGCTGGTATAGAGTATAATCAAACCTGACAGATTTCCATAACCTGTCAGGTTCAAAATTTGTGTTTACTTCTTATAATTTTTCATAACATCTTCCATCTGTTTCATTTTTTCCTTCATATTTTCCATGTTTTTAGGGTCTTTCATGTCCTTCATCATTCCTGTTTCATCAGTATATTTTACATCAGCGGGCGGTACAAACATATCGTCCGGGATCTTTGCATCTGTCTCAAGCTTAGTTGCCACCATCACTATTTTTCCTTTGCCCGAGCTAAACTTAAGCGGTATAGTTTCCTTATATAAACTAAACGAATAACTGCTGTCTTTAGCCCTGTAAATATCGCAATTCCTGCCCAGGATCTCTTCTGAGCCGATCTTATCCATATTCTTGATCTTATCTTTGAATGAAGTTATGTCCATCTGGTCTTTTTTCTGAGCGAACTCCATTTTGCTGAATTTCAACCCCGTTTTTGTTCCGGCAAACTCGGAAACCATGTAAACTGTATCGCCCTCATTAAAATAACCGCCTGCGGACATCTTCTGCCCCGCCGCATCAATTGAACTCTGTGTACGGCATTTTTTGCCGCTGTAATAGGCATCAACTGTGCCGTTTGTAGTACCGCTCATAGAAAATACCACATGAAAAGGCTTATCAGGTGAAAACGATTCATCTTTATCATTGCCGGTTTTATTATCTCCGGTTGATGTTCCGTCTTTTTTACCGCATCCCTGAATCAGGAACAATGAAATTAATAAAAGGATAAAAAAGTTTAGATTTCGAACATTAATTACTTTATTTATATGCATATTAATTGCCATTAATTAAATTAATAATATTGATGTTACTTTATTTATGAAACTTCATATTTAGGTCTAATTACATAATCAATTGGGTCATTCAATCCGGCTAGTTGAAAGCCGCGGAGCCTTAAAGCGCATGAATCACACTCACCGCATGCTTTATCCTCATTTTGGTAACATGACCACGATAATTCAAACGGAGCCTTCAATTCAGCGCCTTTTGATACAATTTCATGTTTTTTGAGATGAATTATTGGCGTTACTATGCGGATATAAGTATCGGGCTTGGTGCCAATCTCAATAACCCTGTTAAATGCATCATAAAACGCCTCACGGCAGTCCGGATAGCCGCTGGAATCCTCCTCAACAGCTCCAATAAATATCTTTTTAGCCCCAATTACCTCTGCCCAGCTTGTTGCAATCGAAAGTATGTTTGCATTTCTGAAAGGGACGTATGATGTGGGAATTCCATCAAATTCCAAATCAGCTTTTGAAACGTCCATTTTGTTGTCTGTTAAAGACGAACCGCCAATTTGCGATAAATATTCGACATTAACAACAAGTTTTTTCTGAACTTTGTAGAAATCCGCTATATCATTGAACGCCTTTAGCTCTCTCCGCTCTGTTCTTTGGCCATAATTCAGATGAAGGAAAGCAAGTTCATATTCCAATCCGGCAATAGCGGCGGTAACCAGCGAGTCCATTCCCCCGCTTACTAATACTACCGCCATCGATTTTGACACTTTGCTCATTATTCTAATACAATTCTTCTGTTATTCAAAAATTGCGGATTTCGGATTTATGATTGCGGAATAAAACATTCTTAAAGAATCTTTTAAATCCGCATTCGCCATTCCGCAATCCGAAATCTCAAAGAGTCCATTCCCCCGCTTACTATTACTACAGCCATTGATTTTGACGCTTTGCTCATTAGACCATTACAATTCTTTTGTTATTCAAAAATTGAGGTTGTTGATTTCGGATTAGACTTATTATTCAGAATCTTTTGATTATCCAAATTCATATGCTGGTTATCTTTATCTTTTTAAATCCAAAATCTCAAATCGCCAATCTCAAATCCTCAGACTCCTCTTGTTTCCGGACTCCAAATATATTTATGAAGCTGAACCTGGAATC
>CAZMRG010000195.1:0-4428 GCA_964568655.1 uncultured Ignavibacteriales bacterium
CGACGCCGATGTTGACGGAAGCCATATCAGAACACTGCTTCTGACATTCTTCTATAGGCACATGAAAGAATTAGTCGAAGCCGGAAGATTATATATAGCTCAACCCCCGCTTTACAAAATTAAGCATAACAGGGAAGAACGTTACGCATTTGATGATAATGAAAAGGACCAGATAATAAAAAGCTTCAAGGTTAAGTCTAATGGTAAAGTTGCAATTATCACAGAAGGCGACGAAGAAGTCGAGACTGTAACGCCGGAACAGGAAGAGAACAAACAAAAAGGAATCACAATATCGCGGTTCAAAGGACTTGGAGAAATGAACCCGGAGCAGCTTTGGGCGACAACTATGAATCCTGATACAAGAACAGTATTGCAGGTATCAATTGAAAATGCGGCTGCAGCTGACAGGATCTTTGAAACGCTGATGGGCGAGGAAGTCGAGCCCAGGAGAGCATTCATCGAAAAGAATGCAAAGTACGTAAAAAATCTTGACGTTTAAAAAATCAGATTGATAAAAAGAATAATTCAGATTAGCGCTATTTTTATCTTCATCGGCGGCGTTCTGTATGCTCAGCCTAAAAACGATACATTATTCACGGCAAAGAAGCATCGCTTAATGTTTTCAGCAGGGATGGGTATAAGTTTGCAGGATAACAGTTCGTTTGTAGATTATCTAAGAAATGAAATCCCATATGCCACTTCTGACAGCGTTAAAACCTTTACTACAGCTATTGAATTTTTTGGAGGTATTGAATACTCATTCAGTAAGAAGTTTTCACTGAAACTTGATTATTCATACTATCTCAGAAGCTCTAATCATACGGATATATACGGCTTTACATATAATTACGATATTATTATCCACCAGCCATACCTGATGGGTTTTTATTTGATGCAGAATAAGTCATATGATCTCAAACTTGGCGTTGGAGCAGGATACCATTTTGGAAAAGTTACCAGATTGCTTGACCCTAATCCGAGCGTTTCATATACGGCCAACGGTTTCAGTTTCAGAGGTGAAGCGGTATTCGCGCCGTACATGACAAAGAAGTTGCAGGCATACATAAGTGGATTTATTGTAGTTTCTTCATTTCAATCGTTAAAAGATGCCAATGGAAATTATTTAACGAGTACCAACTCAACTCAACAGGTAAACCTGAGTTCTTTCGGAGTTGGCGCCAGAATCGGTTTTATTTATAACATATTTTGATCAGATGCTTGAAATAATTAAGGCTGTTGTTTACGGTGTGATACAGGGTTTCTTCGCCTGGCTGCCTGTAAGCAGTGTTGCGCATGTTAAGATCATTCCTGTTTTACTCGGATGGGAAGACCCGGGCCCTGCGTACAGCGCTGTTTTGCAGATGGGAACAATGGTTGCGGTATTGATATATTTTTACCACGACCTTAAAAAAATAGGTTTATCGGTAATTGACGCAATTAAACATAAGAACTTTAAGACTAACCATGATGCGCGGTTATTTGTTTATATCATACTAGGAACGATACCTATAATAATATTCGGCGTTCTTTTCCAGAAACAGATCAAAGCAGAGTTCAGGGGCATGTACGTTATGGCGGCAGGCCTGATAGTTTTTGGAATACTGCTCTATATCTCCGAACGGTATTCGAAATTATCCCGAACTGTAGAAGAAATAACGCTGAAAGATACTATTATTATCGGGCTGATGCAGGTACTTGCGCTTATTCCGGGTTGTTCGCGATCAGGTTCGACGATTACTGCGGGATTTTTCCGCAATCTTAACAGAGAAAGCGCTGCCCGCTTTTCGTTTTTACTCGGATTGCCTGCTTTTTTCTTAGCAGGCATGTTTGAATTGTTCAAAGAAAAAGATTCTTTGATGGGTCCAAATGCCCATACAATGAGCTTAATAGTCGGTACTTTGGTATCCGCAGTCGTTGGATATCTTTCAGTTTGGTTCTTGCTTTCTTATGTAAGGAAGCATTCGTTAATGATATTTGTAGTTTACAGGATTGCGCTCGGCGTAATTATAATAGTTCTTGTAAGCATGAACATAATCTCAAATTAAAAAGGAAATATAAATGAAATCTATCACAATTCTTTTTGCTATTGTTATAATGGCAAACTTTGCATTTTCCGGCTGCGGGAAAAAAGACGATCCAAACGTTACACAGAAAAAGGACACGGTAAAACAAACACAAAATCAGACAACTAATAATCAAACAACGCAAAAAGTGGATCCAACTAAACCAAAAACAGATACAACAGTTTCAAAGGATGATTCGAAAGATGAATCCAATACTGTAATTATGGAAACATCATTGGGCAACATGACCATTGAGCTTTATCCGGATGATGCTCCTAAACACGTAGCAAATTTCAAGAAATTAGTTAAATCAAAATTCTATGAAGGCACATTGTTCCATAGAGTAATTCCTAATTTCATGATACAGGGCGGAGACCCGAATACGAAGTTAGATGACAAGACGCAGTATGGACAGGGCGGACCGGGATATACAATACCTGCCGAAATAAAACGTAAACATGAAAAAGGCTCGCTTGCAGGATCCAGGCTTGGAGACCAGGTTAATCCAAACAGGGAATCAAGCGGCAGCCAGTTCTACATTGTTACAGGCGAAGCTTCGCATCTTGACGGGCAGTACACAGTGTACGGCAAAGTTATTAAAGGAATGGATATTGCAGATAAGATCCAGAACGTGAAGAGGGATGCGATGGATGATCCTCTGGAAAAAGTGGTAATCAAGAAAGTTTACTTCAGCAAATAGAGCGATGGCAACATATCTTGACTTTCAAAATGAGGTAAAAGCGGGGAAAGTCAGGAACGTCTATTTTGTAATGGCTTCCGACAATTACTTTGTAGGGAAGTCTTCAGAGATACTCAGGGAGAAATTATTCGGGTCAAAGAATAATAAAGATAATTTTTTCCTTCGTTACGGGGATGAAGACTCGGCGGAGGAAATACTTGACCTTTGTAATAATTTCTCCTCTTTATTTTCCTCAAGCAAAGTAATTGTCGTAAAGCGTTCGGAAAAGCTTGCGAAGAAGCTGGATGAATTAGTTGAATATTCATCAAAACCGGATAAAGATACTACGCTGATGCTGTGTTTTGATAAAGACTATGTAATTGATAAGAAGCTGAATAAGGAACTGTCATTCTATGATTTTACCGAACTTCCTGTTAAGGCATATGCAGAGTGGATAAAGAGTGAATTTGAATCCCGCAACTCAGAAATTGACAATGATGCGCTGGAAATGTTCCTCACGCTTGTACCCGAAGGTTTCGACCTGGTTGTAACAGAAATAGAAAAACTATGCACTTATATTATTGGTAACGAAAGTAACCGGATAAGCAAACAGATAGTTGAAAAGCTGGTTGGATACGAGACTGAATATTCGCCCGAGCAGTTAATGAGCGCAATTATCGGGAAAAAAGGTAATAAATCGCTTGAAATACTCGATTTTTTGTTGAATAAAGGTGGAATCAACGAAATTTTCCTACTTTCAATCCTCACAAACTACTATTTTGATCTGATTTCCTTCAAAACCAAGGGTTTTTCAAAAGGCGATAATTATTCATTTTATGGAAAATACAAAATGTGGGGTGACAGATTGAAGTTTGCTAAAACATTCCATAATTTACTTAATGAAAAACAGCTAAAGTATTCATTATTAAGGATATTAGAGACCGATCAAAAACTAAAAACCAGCATGTTAGACTCCAAAACATTGATGGCTTCGTTAATCGAAGATCTTGTCAATATTTCATAAATCCCGAAAAGGGAACATTTTTAGAACTTTTAAGTTAAAATAATAGGACTGAAGGCATGCCTTCGAAAGAAGGAATAGAAGTAGCAAAGCTAACTGACGAAGAGTTGATCTTCAGCTTCCAGGCTGGAAACGTTGATGCGTACAATGAGATCGTATGCAGATACAAGAACAGGCTCATTAACTTTGTTTACAGGTATGTTGGTAATTATGATGACTCGGAAGATATTGTGCAGGATACGCTTGTTAAAGTTTATGTATCGAAACATTTATACAAAGAGATCGCTAAGTTTTCAACATGGGTGTATACAATAGCGATCAATCTGGCTAAGACAAAGGCGATAAAGAAAAGTAAATATAAAGTATTTTCATTAAGCCAGGCATATGACGAAGAAGATAAAGATTTTGATATTCCCGATGAAGCGGTTTTACCGGATGCTGATGCGGATTCTATGATACAGGATAAACATATACAGAAAGCTCTGAGTTCTATTAAAGAAGAATACAGGAAACTGGTAATTTTGAGAGATGTAGAAGATTTTTCGTATGAAGAGATTTGCGATATGACAGGGTTGCCGATGGGTACGGTAAAGTCGAGGATTAACAGGGGAAGAGAGAAACTTCAAAAATTACTAAAAGGCATTTATAAGGAATAAGAAAATGTC
>CAZMRG010000196.1:0-4321 GCA_964568655.1 uncultured Ignavibacteriales bacterium
ACTTCAGAAAAAGATATTAAGTTCATTCCGGCTGACCCGGCTGACAGGGGAAAATATTATGCGCCCCGCGGAGAAAATATGTATGAATACGACGGATATGACGTTAACGGGAAGAGAACGCCGGAAATTGTACTGGAAGTAAGTTTGTTTATTCAGCAGGTAAAATAGCCCAAATCTATACGGCAAGAGCTTCGAGCCGGATTGGCGTATCTATAAAGTCAGCATTTTATTTATAGTGGCCCAGTTTCTTGTGGTCGCCCCAACGCCAAGCTTTTTTTCAATGAAGCTATTTGAGAAGACCGAATCACTGTACCCTTTATAACATAAAATATATACAACTTTGTCCTTCACATGAAAGAGGTCTTTGCTTTCTTTATGATCATTTAATGATGTTTTGAGCTTTGATTCAGGCGCAGCGGATAAAAAAGTTACATGAAGTCTTGCATTTCCGTCAGCCATCTGTTTTTTGAACGGGTTGTTCTTAATAATTGATTCAATTTCAGGGACAGTTCTGATTATCACCGGTACGTCAAAACCAAATGTTTTCCTTATCTCAACTGCTATTTTCTTCGAAAGCGTTTCATCCTTGCTTTTAGCAGCCTCGAAACTCACATTCCCGCTTTGGATATATGTCTTCACATTTTCGTAACCTAAAAATTCAAACATTTTTCTTAGAGCTTCCATTTTTACAATTTTATAACCGGTTACATTTATTCCGCGCAAAAAAGCCAGGTACTTCATAATATTGGCCTTCTCTTCTTTTCCAATGACATCTTTACAATTGTTTCTCCTTTTAAAAGGGGCTTGCCTTTTTTTAGTCTCGCCATTGAATTAACGTATGCTTCTTTCAATAATTTTTTAATATATGTCTTTGGAAAATCCTTTATATCTGTCACCTTTATATACCGGTATAAGCTTCCGTTACCTTTCAGCAAACCCTTTGGATCGTTTATCTCGCTACCGCGATTGAAGCCAAAGTTAATACCGGAACCATACACTGCTATGGCGCAAAATGCATCGGCTGAGCTTGCAGTTGGCGACCACCCAAATGCCAACGCATTGTAATTATCATATATCAGTTCATTTGTGTTAGGGTATAGATCCCAAACCCATTCCCGCAAATGCAGAGCATTTTCCTGCACATCAGTTGGAAATGGTTTTAAGAATTCTAAAAGCTGTTTAGTATCTTTTATGGACATCTGATTTTCAGGGCTATTTTAATCTCCTCCGCCGGTTTCCATATCAATATACATCTGCTCTACTTCATCAAGTCTTTTCTTAGATGTTGTGCCCGCTGGCTTTGGAATTTCTAATTTCTTCTCATACTTGTAAATATTCACCGTTAGGGGAGGGAGCGTTACCTTAATCGAGTTTTGCCAATCCTTGTATGGTATTGGTTCTGATTGTTTTCCGCCCATATTCCCCACGCCGCTTCCGCCGTATATCTCAGCGTCGCTGTTCAAAATTTCCTTCCAGAAACCGGAAGCCGGTACGCCGATTTGATAATCGTATCTCACGGTCGGCGTCATATTTAATGTGAACAACATTATTTCTTCTTTATTCTTTGAAAAACGAACAAATGATATTACGCTATGCAGTGAGTCGGAGAAATCTATCCAGCGGAAGCCATCGCTTTGGAAATCGTTTTCAAATAACGACAGATGATTTGTATATAACCTGTTCAAATCCTGAACAAACAGGTTGAGTTTTTTATTCAGATCAAGGTCCAGTAAATTCCACTCAACTGCCGTTTCGCAATTCCATTCATCATACTGGGCTATGTCAGTCGTCATGAAGTTAAGTTTCTTGCCCGGGTGGCCCGTCATGAAGCCAAGGAACAATCTCATGTTTGCGAATTTCTGCCAGTTATCGCCCGGCATTTTTTCAAGCAATGATTTCTTTCCGTGAACAACTTCATCGTGTGAAATGGGGAGCACAAAATTTTCGCTGAAAGCGTACCAAAGCGAAAAGGTAATTTTACCCTGGTGATATTTCCTGTAAACAGGATCTTTGGAGAAATAGAGGAGTATATCGTTCATCCATCCCATATTCCATTTCATGTCGAATCCCAAACCGCCATCGTTCAGCGGGTGCGAGACTCCCGGCCATGAAGTTGATTCCTCCGCGATCATTAATGCCCCTTTATGGTATTCATGCACCTTGCTGTTTAGGTGTTTCAAAAAATTGATGGCTTCAAGGTGTTCTCTGCCGCCATGGATATTAGGCTCCCAGTCTCCCTGGTCGCGGGAGTAATCCAAATATAGCATAGACGCTACCGCGTCGACGCGGAGGCCGTCGGCATGATATTTTTCAAGCCAGAATAACGCGCTGCCAATTAAGAAATTCTGCACTTCGGGTTTTCCGTAATCAAAAATAAATGTACCCCAATCCTTGCTATAACCGCGCTTTAAATTCTCATAAGCATAAATTTGTTTCCCGTCAAAATATGCGAGGGCATGTTCATCGTAGGGGAAATGCGCGGGCACCCAATCTAATATCACGCCAATTCCGTTTTGATGGCAATAATCAACAAAGTACATGAAGTCATCGGGCTGTCCGAATCTCGATGTTGGCGCATAATAATGAGTCACCTGGTAGCCCCATGATATATCCAGTGGATGTTCCATTACAGGGAGCAGCTCAATGTGCGTATATCCCATCTTCTTAACATAGTCAACTATCTCATGCGCCAGCTGTGAATAGCTTAAGTAACCCCATTCATTCGGAAATTCTGAGTTGTTGTAATCACGGCGCCATGAACCAAGATGAACCTCAAAAATGTTCATTGGTTTGTTTTTAAAATTTCCGTTTGCGCGCCTGTTCATCCAATCTTCATCGTGCCATGAGTATTTATTAATGTTAGCCACAATAGAAGCATTTTTTGGGCGGAGTTCTGACCGGAAAGCGTACGGGTCGCCTTTTCGCCTCAGGTCTCTATCGACCTTTGATTTTATTGAGTATTTATATGTATCTCCTTCTTTTATTCCGGGAAAAAAAGCCGACCATATTCCCAGATCATTATGAATTCTCTTAAGCTGGAAATCTTCATTCTCCCGCCAGCCGTTGAACTCGCCGATCAAATATACTTTTTCTGCGTTTGGCGCCCATGTTGTGAACCATACTCCGCAAATTCCATTTTCAGTATGCAGCTGCGCGCCGAATTTATCGAAAATTCTGTAGAAGGTTCCTTTCGAAAACAAATGCAAGTCAAATTCTGAGATAAAAGGTTCAGGCGTTTGTACTTCTGGTTCGAATGTTTCAACAATTACTTTTGATTCATCTTGAATTTCTGTAGTAGTTTTTACCGGCGCCGCTTCGCTTTTGATTACATCTTCTGTTTTAATTGATTTGACGGATTCGGTTGAATCTATAGAATTTTTGGAGGCGTTTAATAATTCAACTTTCGGCGTTTCCAAAGAAATACTTAAATTAGCAGTCTTGTCAACTTCTTTTGGCTCTGCAATAGAATCCGGTTTTTGAATTTTATCAGTCCCTTTTGATTCAACTATTTCATTTGTATCTGCAACATGCCGGGAGACTAAGTCATTTAACGAATTCATTATGATCTTTAATTCATCATCATCTGAAACTTCTTTAAGTTTAGAAGATATATCAATTACTTCAATAGGCGATATCTCCTTATTGGTTACTTCGTCTGCGGAATCACTTACTTCCTTAACAGGTTTTTCTACAAATTCAATTAACTCCGGAGCGTCAAATGGAAGTATGTCTTCTATATCTTTAGTCTGTTCGACTAACTCAGGGTCAATTTCCGGACTGTCATGCGCTTCAGGCATGATCTTCAGCGTTGGCTTGAATTCCTTTTCAGGTTCTGTCTCATTTATTGAAAGCGCCTGTTCAGTTTGTTCTGTTTTCGCTTCAGAATTAGATTCGAAAACATGCTTAACCTGTTCAGCGGGCTCAATATCAGATTCGCGCTTAAATTCAATTATTGGTTTCACTTGATCGGTTTGCGGAAGATTTATTTCAGGCTGCGTTTCCGGCGAGTAAACAGAATCTTTAACCGGTATTACATTTTTGGTTTTATTATCATCAGCGCTCTTTGAAATATTTGTTTCGAATTTTTCAGGATGAATTTTTTGTTCAATTTCCCTGTGGCGTTTTGCCGCTTCTTCGAGCAGTTCCTTAATTCTGTTTCGTTCTATATTTGTGTTTTCTTCTGAATCCATTTAAACGGATATTTACATTATTTATAAATTGGGAAATGATACAATAAGTTCTGAGAATAAAGTAAGTTAGTGAAAAGAAACAAAAATAAAAATAAAATTGAGGGTAATTTTATTAGTATTTGTCGGTATGC
>CAZMRG010000197.1:0-2187 GCA_964568655.1 uncultured Ignavibacteriales bacterium
GAAGGTTTCGCTGAGAAAACCGCCTGGCATCTAAACAAAACCAACAGGCCGGTGCCAATAATTAATGGCGGTTCCGGTAAGGATCAGCATCCAACACAGGCGTTGCTCGATTTATATACGCTAAACTGGGCTTTTAACGATAAAGGCGGCATTGATAACAAAACTATAGCCATGGTTGGCGATTTGAAACGCGGCAGAACTGTCCGTTCGTTAACATATCTTCTGAAAAATTACAAAAACGTCAAATTCGTTTATGTTTCGCCAAAATATCTGAATATTGGCGAGGATATTAAGAATTTCCTCAAAAAGCATAAGATGCAGTATACTGAATCAGACGACCTGCAGAAAGCAATCCGCTCGGTTGATGCGATTTACATGACCAGGATTCAGGATGAGTATGATATTAATAATGAATCTAAGGAAATAGATTACTCCAAATTCCACTTAAAAAAGGCGGATTTGAAGAATATTAAGAAAAGCACGATTATCATGCATCCGCTCCCCCGCCGTGCAGAAATTGACCCGGCAATTGATGAGGACCCGAGAGCAATGTATTGGCGCCAGGAACGTAACGGCATGTGGATTCGCGCCGCCCTGATATCACACATATTTGGAGTTGATAGAATCATATTAACTTACTGATTCTTTCATCCGATGGCTCAATCGTCATAGGATGAATAGGCATATATAATACTTTAATTTTAGATATTAGTTAACTTATTAATAAATAAAATAGCCTCGTTTTACGAGGCTATTTCTATTAACGATACATAGTACACTAAATCTAGAACGGCAAATCGTCGTCGTCGGCTACGGTGGTTTTAACCGAGCCTTTCGAGACTGTCTCTCCGCCGCCATCCGTTCCGGAAGCTGATGATGCGCCTTTAGAATCAAGCATAATTAATTCATCAATAAGCACTTTGGTTTTATAATGTTTCTTCTTGTTCTCATCTTCCCATGAATCCGTTTCGAGTCTGCCTTCAAGATAGACCCTGCTCCCCTTCTTCAGATAGTTGGCGCATGTTTCAGCGAGTCCGCGCCATGCTGTAATATTGTGCCATTCGGTTTTTTCCTGCCAATTTCCTTCCTGGTCCTTCCATTTCATTCCCGTAGCGCATGAAAAATTAACAACAGCCACGCCTGTTTGAGTATATTTAAGCTCGGGATCTTGTCCCAGCCTGCCGATCAACATTACTTTATTCAGATCTTTTGCCATAAGTTTTCTCCTTAGTTATTTTTTGTCTTAAATTTTGGTATTAATTTTTATTTAAGTTGTATTGTATTACGGTGTTCGCGGTCAATATCAGGAAAGTTGTATCATTTAATAACGCAAAATCGCTTATTTTTCCTAAACCGTCAATGGCATAAGGAAAAATATCGGCGTACTTTTCGCTCTTCAGATCATATTTAATAACGTTCTTCATCGTCAGCATATAAAGATTATCATTATAATATGCTATGCTTATTACTTTATCGCTTTCAGAAGGCTTTTGCAGCCTTTTAACATAAGAACCCGTGGTTGTAAAGTTCGCAACTTCTGAGTTTTCATTATCCAGTATCCAGCAGTCAAGAGATTTGCCCCTAACGACTTTCCCCGGCTGCCCAATCCTGTCATAGCCAAAGTTGCTGCCAATAAACACGCTTATATCTGAAAAAGAATTTATAACAGCGCCTTTATACTCAGATGATTTTATAAGCGTTATCACATCTCCGGAGCTCACGAACGCAACGCCTGAAGGATACAAAATGCGTTTTGAATTATCGGCAGTCTGGTTATACACGTTAAAATCGAAACCCGTAATATAATTCAGTTTATAATCCAGCTTCTGAATACGGTTGTTCAGGTTATCACATATATACAGATTCAGCCCGTCGCCGGCATCAATAGAAACGGGATTGTTAAGTCCGTTGGTTCCGAAACCTGTTCCGCCAAACTTAGCAAGTTCAATTCCCTTAGTAGAATATTTGAATACCTGGTTCGTCGCAGCGTCTGAAACGAAAATAAACTCGCTTCTGCCAACTGATATAGAAACCGCGTTTTCAAATTTCCCGAACGAACCTGTGTATGTCAGACTATCGCCGGCGAAAGCATGGGCGGTTAGAAAGAAGGTAAAAACAATAAAAATGTATTTGAGTGGTTTTACCATTAATGAATATTTTGATAAAATTGTCAGGATCTGAAGCTCC
>CAZMRG010000197.1:2287-4272 GCA_964568655.1 uncultured Ignavibacteriales bacterium
CCGTTGTTTGCTTTTGTAAAATCCTGGATAAATCTAATCAGATACGGGTCCTGCGCTATCATAAACGTTGTTATCTTGATCTTCTCTCTTCGGCAAGCAACGGCTTCATCCAACGTCTTATTCACGATCTTCGGGTCGAGCCCAAAGGAATTTTTATAAATGCGCCTGTCTGTTACAGATTCGTATATAGCAGAGGGCTTGCCGTCAGTTATCATGAATATCTGTTTGTTTGCATTCTTCTTCTGCCTCAGTATATGCCGCGCAAGCTCAAGTCCCGCTTTTGTATTTGTATGGAACGGCCCCACACTCACAAACGGAAGCTCTGAAACCGAAACTTCGCGCGCCTCATCGCCGAATAAAACTATATTAAGCGAGTCTTTACGATACTTGGATAATATGAGCTCAGAAAGAGCAAGCGCAACCTGCTTAGCCGGCGTAATTCTGTCTTCGCCGTATAATATCATGCTGTGGCTTATATCAACAAGCAGCACAGTCGATACGCTCGACATGTGCTCGGTTTCATTAACTTCAATATCTTCTTCGTTGAGCGAAAAGTCATCCAACCCGGCGCGTAAAAACACATTAGATAAAGTTTGAGTGGTATCAATATTAAACGGCTGGTCGCCGAACTGGTATTTTTTTGTCTGGTGGTTTCTCTCTACCCCGGTTCCGCTTTTTGCGGTTTCGTGAAATCCCTCAGTGGATTTTTTCAGGTTGCCGAAAATCTCTTTAAATGCATCCTGACGAACCCTGATCTCGCCTTTCGATTTAAGGGTATACATGCCGTCATTATCTTCAATGAAACCCTTTTCTTTAAGCTGTTTAACAAAATCATCAAACGACATTGTTTTATCAAAGAACTGGTATTGCTCATCAAGCTGCCCCATCCAGTCAAGAGCCTCGTTCACATCGCCGTTAGTCTGGATTAAGATATAGCTGAACAGAGAAAAAAGCTTTTCAAGCCTTTGCTCATCAGTCAGAGAGAGGTCGGTCCATTTTGAATACCTGATCTTCATGATTGGTCTTTAACGACCGCTTCGGTTTATTTGGTAAATTTATTTATTGACCTACTATAGTTCTTAAGAACCTGAAAATAAATTCTGGGTATAAGCCAAACGCAAAAAGTCCAACAGTAGAAATAATAGCGGCGGCGAACGAAAAATTCGCCTTTACTTTTACATTCTCTATTACCGGTTCGTAGAACCACATATATAAGATCACTTTTATGTAATAGTAAACGCCAATAAGGCTCAACATAATTCCAATTATGGCGACCCAAATGTAATTATTCTGAATAGCGGAAAGAAATATGTAATATTTTCCCCAGAATCCGGCAAAAGGCGGTATTCCGGCTAAGGAGAAAAGAAAGATCGATAGAAGCGATGCAAGTCCGGGATTCATCTTGCCAAGTCCTTTAAATCCCTCCAGCGTGTTGCGAAGCTCGGGATGAGCCGCCCATTCCTGGCGTTCTTCAACAATACCGATAATAATAAATGCGCCAAGCTGCAGGAGTATATATGAAACTAAATAAAATATCACAGCCTGAGTTGAGCCTAGGTTT
Organism: uncultured Ignavibacteriales bacterium; assembly: GCA_964568655.1. Classification (GTDB taxonomy): domain Bacteria; phylum Bacteroidota; class Ignavibacteria; order Tepidaquicellales; family OLB5; genus CAWFKW01. The sequence continues at coordinate 3,849 of CAZMRG010000197.1, forward strand.
ATCATGATAAAACCAACCATAATATAACCCGCATGAGCAATGCTTGAATATGCCAGCAGGCGTTTTATATTTGTTTGAACAACGGCTACAACATTTCCGTACAGCATAGTCATAACGGCTATTATAGCTATCATAAGCGGCGCATTTTTGAACTCAAATACGGTAAAGAAGGATATCATCGCGCCGAACGCAGCGGTTTTACCGACTGATGACATCATACCTGTAACTATCGTAGGAGCGCCCTGGTAAACATCAGGTATCCACATCTGAAGCGGGAATGAACCTGTTTTAAATACAAATGCGATGAATATCAGCGTGAGTCCAACAAGGTAAAAAGGTTCTTTGCCCGGCTTCGCATTTGAAATGACCACGTAATTTGTAGAACCGGTGAATCCATACACGAAAGAAATTCCAAGCAGCAGAA
>CAZMRG010000198.1:0-4246 GCA_964568655.1 uncultured Ignavibacteriales bacterium
TTGACCTGCTCTTCTGGCTATTCGGGGATGTGAAACGCGTTAACGCTTACGGAAGAAATTTCATTCACACAAAAACAGTTGAGTTTGAAGATACCGGAACCGCCATACTTGAATTCACAAGCGGCGCGCTTTGCACGGTGAACTATACGGTGAACAGTCACCAAAAAAACATGGAAGGCTCTATAACCGTGTTTGGCGATAAGGGCACTGTGAAGATCGGCGGACAGTATTTAAACGTTCTTGAATACCAGTCCATAGATAATTATGAAATACAGGGACTGCCGGAATCGCGCCCGGCGAACAATTACGGATTTTACCAGGGCTCGATGAGCAACCACGAGAAAGTTTACGAGAACATACTTGACGTATTAAACAACGGCGGCGCCATAGCTGCCAATGCCTTCGAAGGTATGAAAACAGTCGAGATCATTGAGAGGATATATGAGAGCATGAAAGAAAACGGATAAATTGGATTTGAGATTTGTGATTTAAGATTTGAAACCGAAGGTCATAAGAACTAAACTGCACAAAATATAATCCTTACATTTCAATAATCTTCTAAATACCAGCGCTTTCGGCATTTTCACTTGACAAGGCGTTTCTATTATCGTATATTTACGATAGACGATTAAGGAAACTTAGAAATACCTTCAAAACAATGGCATACAATAAAAAAGAACATTTCACTGAATTCGAACAGCAGGCATCCGACTTCGCCCGGGCGCTGGCGCATCCCGCAAGGATATCTATACTTGTTAAGCTTGCCGAAGAGAACAAATGCGTCTGCGGAGCGATTGTTGATGACATGCCTCTGGCGCAATCAACCGTATCACAGCATTTAAAAGAGCTGAAATCCGCAGGACTTGTACAGGGCGAAATTGAAGGCGCAAAATCATGCTATTGCATCAACTGGGATAACCTGGAAAAAGAAATTAAAATATTCGAAGAGTTTATAGAAAAACTGAAAGCAAAAAAATTTGCTAATCAATGTTGTTAAACAACAAACAAAATAAATTTCGTCTCCACCTAACAGGGGGAGATACAGAGGGGGTCTTCCGACCACTGGATTCCCGCATTCGCCTGCCTGCTGCAGGCAGGCGGGAATGAAATGCAATCAATGTTGTTAATAAAACAAATAATATTTTTTTATCATAATTTCAAAACTAAATAAATGGATTCCCGCCGGAGTTTATCCCGCACTTGATGCGGGGCGGGAATGACAAGCATAAGGAATAACATCATGAAGATAAGAGAGAAAGTAAAATCCGAATTAGAATCCGCCTGCTGCGGAACCGATTGCTGCGAAACCGACCAGACAATTGATAGCAGCCTCGCGCCGGAGAAAATTAAAGAAACAGTAAAAGAAATTTACGGTGAAATAGCGAACCAGTCAAAAGAGCAGAATGAAACCTCATGCTGCGGCACAGGCTGCTGCGATACGGTTGATTATGCTGTGTTCGCGCTGGATTACTCAAAGCTTAAAGGATACAATCCCGACGCCGACCTTGGGCTTGGCTGCGGACTGCCTACCGAGTTCGCGCAGATAAAAGAAGGCGATACTGTTGTTGACCTGGGCTCAGGCGCCGGAAACGACGCGTTTATTGCAAGAGAAATAGCGGGAGATAAAGGCAAAATTATCGGGATAGATTTTACAGACGCGATGATAAACAAAGCAAGAGTGAACAACGATAAGCTGGGGTTCAATAACGTGGAGTTCCGCTACGGAGATATAGAGAACATTCCGGTATCGGATAATTTTGCGGACGTAATTGTAAGCAACTGCGTGCTGAATCTTGTTCCGGATAAATCAAAAGCGTTCTCGGAAATTTTCAGGATATTAAAACCGGGCGGGCACATTTCCGTTTCGGATATAGTTACTTCCGGCCCCCTTCCGGAGAAGATCCGCACGGCGGCAAGCATGTACGCAGGATGCGTAAGCGGCGCGCTTATTCAGGAAGATTATATTAACGAGGCTAAAAAGTCGGGGTTGATAAACATTGAAGTTCAGAAAGAGCGTCCGATCCGGATACCGGATGAAATATTATATAAGTACCTGAATGAAGATGAACTGCAGCTGTTCAAAGCCTCAGGCGTGAAAATAATAAGCATAAATCTGTACGCAGAAAAACCAAAAGCGAAATAAATATTCTTCGGCGCTACGACTCCGCGTCGCCTGCCTTCTATAGGCAGGGAGAAACGAAATATGTCAGGATAATACACGTCCCCTCCTGACAGGAGGGGGTAGGGGGAGGTGTGAATAAAACACCCCCTCTGTATCTCCCCCTGTTAGGGGGAGATGTACAATTATTAATATTGATTCCCGCCGATAATAACGTGACGGGAATAACAAACTAATTCAAATTTATCATGAAACTCGAAAACAGGATAAAAGAACTTATCGCCATCGGCGCTTCAGTATCGGCAAATTGCCAGCCCTGCCTTGAGTATCATATCGGCAAGGCGCGTGAATTCGGCGTTGAAAAAGATGAGATAGAACAGGCGATCGAAACAGGCAAGCTTGTAAGAAGAGGAGCTGCTGCAAACATGGATAAACATGCCGCTAAGCTGATCGATTCAGCTGTGACAGAAACAGCGGCTGTAAATCATGATTGCGCCTGTGGAAATTAAATTGTCCAGCGGACTACAACTATTAAGGGGGAAGTTTAAGTTCCACCCCCTCTGTATCTCCCCCTGTTAGGTGGAGACGTAAAGATTCTTTAATAAAGAATTATGTGCAATTTGTAACTTTTAACTTGTAACATGCAACTTGTAACCTGTAACATAAAATAATGGCTGAAAAAAAGTTATCGTTCATAGACAGGTTTTTAACGCTGTGGATATTCGGCGTGATGGCGCTCGCGGTGCTTGTGGGTTATTTGTTCCATGGCATTGTGGGATTCTGGAATTCGTTCCAGGTTGGCACAACAAATATTCCGATTGCGATCGGGTTAATTTTAATGATGTATCCCCCGCTTGCCAAAGTTAAGTATGAAGAACTTGGCGACGTATTCAAAAATGTAAAGGTACTATCGCTCTCGCTGGTTCAGAACTGGATAATCGGGCCGATACTTATGTTTCTTCTTGCTATTATACTATTGCCCGACAGGCCCGAATACATGGCAGGCGTTATCCTGATTGGGCTCGCACGCTGTATTGCTATGGTAATTGTATGGAACGAGCTTGCCAAAGGCGATTCGGAATATGCAGCGGGACTTGTTGCGTTCAATTCTGTGTTCCAGGTGTTGTTCTTTTCGGTTTATGCCTACATATTTATCACCGTGCTGCCTTCGGCAATAGGGATGAAATCATTTCATGTAGATGTTACCATCGGGCAAATAGCCTGGAGCGTATTTATATATCTTGGGATACCGTTCATTGCTGGCTTCATAACAAGATTTACTTTGATCCGGATTAAAAGCAAAGAGTGGTACCAGACAAAATTCATTCCGAAGATAAGTCCGATGACTCTCGTCGCGCTTCTGTTCACAATATTTGTTATGTTCTCGCTCAAAGGCGAGTACATTGTAAAAATCCCGCTGGATGTTGTGAGGATCGCGATTCCGCTTTCGCTTTACTTCCTGATAATGTTCTTCATTTCATTTTTTGTAAGCAGGAAGATGGGAACCGATTACGGGAAGACGGCCACGCTTTCATTCACAGCCGCAAGCAATAATTTTGAGCTGGCTATTGCGGTAGCTGTTGCGGTGTTCGGAATTAATTCAGGCGAGGCGTTTGCCGCGGTTATCGGTCCGCTGATAGAGGTGCCGGTGATGATAGCGCTGGTTTCAGTAAGTTTAAAGTTCAGGAAGAAATATTTTTTGAAGGAAGCTTAAAAGTGGGAGTGTAACTAAATGGATTCTATTTCTTCGCACCTCCCCCTACCCCCTCCTGTCAGGAGGGGACGAAAAAATACTGTATACTTTTAAAGAAGATATTAATAATGTTTTGTCTCCTCCTAACAGGGGGAGAGGCCACCAATGGTGTGCAGAGGGAGTGAAAACAATAGACCACCCCGTCCGGCAAGCCGGACACCCCTCCTTATCAAGGAGGGAAGCTGATAATGATTTAAACCAAGATTCCCGCCTTCGCGGGAATGACATAAGGACTACTGGCTGAATTTTCCCAATGTCGCATCAGTAGTTGAAGTACTGTTGTCGGCTCTTTGAGTATCAATATGTATTTTCACCAGTCCAACGCCTTTTGCAAAATAAAAGAATCCTGAATCTTTCTGCCCTGCCTTATCATC
>CAZMRG010000199.1:0-4197 GCA_964568655.1 uncultured Ignavibacteriales bacterium
TGAATTCAACCTATGAAGATTGGAAAACAATTTACAAATAGGGAATCCCAATCTATTGACAAATATTTGCAGGAGATTGGAAAGGTTGAATTGTTGGACGTTGAAGAAGAAATTGACCTTGCCAAGAAGATCAAATATGGCGATGAGAAGGAAAGACAAAAAGCTTTAGAGAAACTCACTAAAGCTAATCTTCGTTTTGTAGTAAGCGTAGCCAAGCAATACCAGAACCAGGGACTATCGCTTGGCGATCTGATAAACGAAGGCAACCTCGGTTTGATAAAAGCAGCTAAGAGGTTTGATGAAACAAGAGGATTTAAATTTATTTCATATGCAGTTTGGTGGATAAGGCAATCGATACTGCAGGCGTTAGCCGAGCAATCAAGAATTGTCAGGCTTCCGCTTAACCGCGTAGGCGCGCTGAACAAGATCGGCAAAGCTTACAGTACATTAGAGCAGGAATTCGAAAGAGAACCGAGCGCAGATGAGCTTGCAGAGCAGCTTGATATGTCGCTTTATGAAGTTTCCGATACATTAAAAATTTCAGGCAGGCATCTTTCTATTGACGCGCCGTTTGTACACGGCGAAGACAGCCGACTTGTTGATATAATGCCTAACCAAAACCAGCCGCTTCCCGATCATAAGCTTATAAATGAATCTCTGAAGATAGAGATTCAAAGAGCGCTAAATACACTGAGCCAGAGGGAAAGGGACGTTTTAAAATTATACTACGGGTTGGAGCAGGAAAATCCACTGACACTGGAAGAGATCGGCGAAAAGTTCAAACTGACACGCGAAAGAGTCCGCCAGATAAAAGAAAAAGCCATCAGAAGGTTAAAACACGCCTCAAAGAGTAAAGCGCTAAAAGCTTATTTGGGATAGATGACTGTGTCATTCCTGCGAAGGCAGGAATCTTGGTTTTGATTTTTTATCCGCAGCAGTTTTAAAAGAGGAGCAATTTTAGCTCCTCTTTTTTTATGTACTGCGATTAGTCAATGATTGTTGGGACAATCGTAAATCCGAGCAGCTTGCCCGCCTTTGGAGGGCTGCTCGGATGCGGAGCGAAGCTCCGAGGCTACTCTTGAACTCTATTCAGACCACTTCGTCGCGTCATCTGCCTAAAGGCAGATTCGCCCCACCCCTCCTTAGAAAAGGAGGGGAGCCCAATTTTTTATTTTTTCTTCTTAAAAGACACGGATTTCACTCCGCGTGCCGCCAAAGGCGGTAGATTACCACGGATTTATAAGGAAAATCCACAAATCCTGTCTTTGATAACATTGATATTTATCATGTTTCATCCTGATAGAAATCATACCATTCCCCACCCATTAAAATTATATTTGTATAGTCGAAATTGTTGTTTTTAAAATTACTGTTGGCTAAAACTATGAAAAAGTCCTTTTTACTTCTAGCATTTCTTTCCATTTCACTATTCACTTTTTACTCATCACATATTTATTCACAACAACCAACTCAGGAGTGGGTTGCAAGATGGCCAGATCCTTTAGCTGCTCCTTCATCCGGAAAAGCTATCAAGCTAGATAGTCTTGGTAACATTTATGTTCTTGCTGATTCAACATGGGGTTATGGGTTTTTGAAATACAATCAAAATGGCAATTTGCTTTTAACTGCCCATTACTGGCCTGGGAATCCATATAATGGAGGTAGTGGAAGTTATTTCGATATAAACTCTAATGGAGATGTATACATAACAGGACCTATTTATATTGGTACAAACACTTGGATTCAAACTGTTAAATTCAATTCAAACGGAATTTTTCAATGGGGGAAAATATATAATAATGATATAGACGATTCACCACAAGATATGAAGATAGATAAAGCAGGAAATATTATTGTAGTTGGAGGTACTTATAATGGCGGCAATATTGGTTATGCATTGGCAATTAAATATAATTCGAATGGTGATATACTATGGGTAAGCAATTTCAATAACGGTCAAACTCAAGCCTCAAATTCACCTATGGTTATAGATAATTCAAACAATATTTACACTGCAGGCTATATTACCTATGTAGGGAAATGCCTAATTACCAAATATGCCTCTAATGGAAATATAGTTTGGTTTCAGACATTTACTTTAGAACAAGGACGAACAAATTTAGGGAAAGGAATAAATCTTGATAACTATGGAAATATATATGTAATAGGTACGCAAATCGGATTAACTGTGGATGACTGTTATATCTTAAAACTAAATAACGCAGGTGATACATTATGGAGCAGCGTTTATCCAAACTACGCAACAGGAGGGAATACACTTTGGGGACCTGTTATAAGCAACAATGGGGGCGAAATTTATTATACAGCAACAATTAGCGATACTATAGGCACTCAAGGCGTTAATATCGCTACATTTAAATATAGTTCAAGCGGGACTTTGCAATGGAGAAGATATTATAATGGGGGTGTTTTGAATACTGAATGTTTTCCAACTGGCATTAAACTTGATAAATTTAATAATGTTTATGTATGCGGAGGCGGGTATTATCAAGCTACAAGCTATGATCTTATAACTCTTAAGTATTTACCAACGGGAACATTGCAATGGATAACAAGATATACCGGAAATGTTAGTAACTTAGAAGATTTTGCAAATAATTTATTTATTGATTCCAATCTAATGGTTTACGTTTCAGGTGCATCCCAAAAATTAAACCTTAACGACGATGCAGTGACAATTAAGTATAGCCAGCCAATAGGAATAATATCTAACGGCAATCAAATGCCTCATATTTATCAGCTTAATCAAAACTATCCCAATCCTTTCAACAGCTCAACAATTATTAATTATGAGCTGCCTAAAAGAAGCAGCGTTCAACTAAAGATATTTAATTCAATTGGCCAGTTGGTCAAAACTCTGGTTAATACAGAACAAGACGCAAGCTATTATTCAATATTATTAAACGCTGATGGTTTTGCCAGCGGAGTTTATTTTTATCAGTTAATTGTTACAAGTGAGCAGTCTACTGTGTTTTCTGAAACTAAAAAATTGGTGTTGATAAAGTAATGAAAAAGCTAAGTATAATATTTTTATTATTCATTACTCATTCCTTATTATTCATTGCAAACGCCCAGGAATTGTGGACACCCACAACAACTGTCAATGCTCCAACAGCAAGGGCGCAGCACATGGCAGTCTGGACAGGCGCTAAATTGATAGTTTGGGGCGGAGGTAATGGCAGCATAATAAAAGATTTCACGAACTAGTTAGATATTACCTTCGGCGGGACGCAGCAATGCGTCCCTTTTTTTTGGGCCTCACCCTACGCGCAATCGCGCGATTTCCCTCCCCGAAGGGGAGGAGGTAATACTTATTACTTCCAAATCAATTTTTCATAGATTCTTACCGTCTATTTCTTTAACTTTGTGACTCTATTCAAAAATCTTCTAAAAACGGGGTATATTATCGCAATTCTAAAATCAAATATTAAATTATACGTTGACCGCGTTTTTTTAACATCATCCCCAATCAAATGGGGATTAGCTTTAAATCTGCCCTCTGTTTTTAATATCTTACATTACTATTTTATTAAAATTGCTTTTTTAGTTACTCTATAAGACTCAGTAATGAGGGAGTAAAAGTATACTCCACTCGTGCAATTGACTGCATTCCAATTTGCTTCATAAACTCCAGGTTTTAATTTGTCGTTTACCAATACGGCTATTTGTCTACCTAAAATATCGTAAATGACAATTTTTATCATTTCCCATCTTGGTATTTCAAACTTAAATTTTGTATTTGGATTAAATGGATTGGGATAATTTTCCCATAGTTTATATTTCCCCGGAATATTTGAAAAAATTTGCTCAACCCCACTTGGTTGACTGTACTTTATTGTTGCAGCATCCCAGAGTATGGGATTGCCATTATATCGGCTACTAACTCCCGTGACATAAACATTAAGGTTCGTATCAATGGATAAATCCGCGCCATAGTCAATTGAATTTGATAAAGGCCCGTTGTAAGTAGTTACCCATTGTAGCGCTCCATTTGGTAAATATTTGATTGTCACGAAATCGTTTCCAGTCGAAGGTAAAACAGAAAATCCTTCAAGATAAATATTATTATATTTATCTAATTTAATTGCTGGACTACTAGTAGGTACACCCCCGGTAGCGCCTTGATCATATTGCCTTACCCAAACTGAATCACCTAAAGAATTGTACTTTAACAAT
>CAZMRG010000200.1:0-4180 GCA_964568655.1 uncultured Ignavibacteriales bacterium
GTTTCTTGTTGAAACAGGTAAGATGTTTGTTAAAGATAATTTTCTTATCCTGCTGTTGTGGTTTGGGGGCATCGCTTATTTTCTCAGAGATGTTGTTAGAAAGAAAATTGATAAAAATTTTCTGCTTATTAATCTTTGGGTAATACTGCTTCCGGCGGCTTCATGCATTGTCGCTCCAAACTGGAGACACCACGGAAGATATTTGATTCCGCTAATTCCATTTATTAATGTAATAGCAATCAATATATTGCAGAAGATTTATGCATATCTAACTGCCAAAGATGAAGCAAGGTATTACTGGTTTAAAAGAGCTGTTGTTGCAATAATAGTAATTGTATCGCTAAACAGCGCTGTTGCGTTCGGCGCTGTGCTCGGATGGAACGTTGAAAACATAAACGACCAGCAGGTTAATATAGGCGAGTGGCTTAAGAAGAACCTGCCAAATGAAAAAGCGTTCGGGATGAACGATATAGGCGCAATTACTTTTATAACAAAGAAATATATAATTGATATGGGCGGACTTGTAACCCCCGAAGTCTTCAGCTTTCAGAAAATGAGCTACGAAGACGGCGCTAAAGGATTATTAAAACTGCTGAAATCCAAAGGCGTGAATTACATCATTATATACCCAAGCTGGTTTGATTATATAATGGAAAATTACTCCAAGTATTTTATTCGAGAATACTCGGCGAAACTTGAAAATAATACAATATGCGGCGGAATAGAAATGTTCGTTTACAGAATTAACTGGGACTGGATCAACTTAAATTAACCGACTTCTAAAGATGCTTCTTAATCTGATAAAGCTTGCGCGCCCCAAACAATGGATCAAAAACTTCTTTGTTTTTGCGCCGCTGTTATTTTCAAGGCATGTATTTGACCTGCCCTATTTAATAGCGTCAATAGAAGCGTTTTTGATCTTCTCTCTTGCATCAAGCTCGGTATATATTATTAACGATATTTTAGACGCCGATAGCGACCGCGCGCACCCAAAGAAAAAATACAGGCCCATAGCATCAGGCGAAATAAGCGTTAAGCTGGCCCTGATATTCCTTACAGTACTGATAGCGGTTATAACCCTAAGCGCTTTTTACTTAAGGCCTGGTTTTACTTTTGTGATTGCTCTTTATATTGTAACAAATCTGGTTTACTCCATAAAAATAAAGAATATAGTGCTGCTTGACGTATTTTTTATTTCATTGGGATTTATGCTCAGAGTACTTGGCGGAGCCGCTGCAATAAATGTGCCCATATCAAGTTGGATGGCGCTGACTGCAATATTTGTTTCATTGTTCCTGGCAATATCAAAACGCAGAGGCGAGCTCTCGCAGGTGGTTAATTCAGATAACATAGAGAAACAGAGAAAAGTGTTAAAGGAATATACTGTGCAGTTTGCAGACCAGCTGAACACGATCGCCGCCGCCGGAGCAATTATATCATATGCTTTGTATACCGTTTCCGACAGAACTGTCGTAATGTTCGGCACAGAAAAACTGATCTATACTACTCCATTTGTAATTTACGGCATCTTCCGCTATATGTACCTGATGCACAAAAAAAATATGGGCGAATCGCCTACCTCTATTGTGACCAAAGATATCCCCATTATGATTGTTGTTATGGCATGGTTTGTTGTATGCCTCGTAATTATTTACAAAACGCACGTTCCGTGGATCGCTGAATTCTTCAGGTTTCTCTCAAGATAAAACTTTTCGAATTTACTAATATAGATGTCCCGTTCTAAAGCTGAAATAATCTTATTTTTTGTCGCCACTGTATGGGCGGGCACTTTTCCCATTCTGAAATTCACGCTTGCCGGTTTCCCGCCGTTTTATTTTGTCGCGATAAGGTTTCTTATTGCATCTGTATTATTCACAATCTTTTTTTTCAGGAAATTTAAGTTTGAAGGTTCAGGTGAATTAAAAGCCGGCCTGGTTTTAGGGGTACTTTTGTTTTTGGGATTTGCCTCCCAATCGGTTGGATTGGTTTACACCTCTTCTTCAAATTCGGCTTTAATAACCGGCGTAAATGTTTTAATAGTCCCTTTTGCGCAGTTCATAATTACAAGAAAAAAAGTTTTCTTTGAAAATTGGGTCGGCGTATTATTGGTTACCCTTGGGCTTTATCTTTTAACCCGTCCCGAAATAAACGGAATAAATTTAGGCGATTGGGTAACTTTAGTTTGCGCAATTTCATGGGCTTTCTATATAATTTACCTTGACGTATTCACCAACCGGTATAAAAATATTTATGTAATGATACTTATTCAATTCTGGTTTGTTACTGTGGTGGCATTTGTGGTTGGTTTTCTTTTTGAAGATTCGGCAAGAGTTATCTTCTCATTCAATAATATACTCGCTCTATTATACGGGGGCATACTTGCGACTTTAGTCGCCACAACGCTGGGCAACAAATATCAGAAATTCACTTCGCCAATACGCGCAACGCTTGTCCTGGCATGGGAAACGCCCGCGGCTGTTATTCTTTCCATACTTTTTGTAAATGAACAGTTCCATTTTGTGCAGATCACCGGCGCAGTATTAATGATCGCCGGGATCCTGTTTTCCGAATCATTTGATTATATAAGAACGTCTCTGAAAAAATCGAAGGAAGCGCTGCCTGATGAAGCCGGTTGAAAAATTGACGGTAAAGATCGTAGTTTCCGGCGCTGTGCAGGGTGTTGGATACCGGTATTTTATTGCAAGAGCCGCGTCGGATCTTGATATTAAAGGATTCGTTAAAAATATGTGGAACGGCGATGTAGAAATAATTGCCGAAGGAATGAAGGAATTTCTTGAAGATTTAATTAAAAAAGCCAAAAAAGGCCCGCTCCATGCCAGTGTGACGGGTTGCAAGGTTGAATGGCTTGAATTTAAAAATAAATACGATAATTTTGAGATATTCTAGAAAAATCGACGAATCAAAAATCTGCAATATGACGCTTAAAAAAATTGGTTTCCTGGCAATTCTTTCATTATTAACCCTATTTACACCAAGATCATATTCACAAACTGAAATTCCGGCATTTGATTTTCTTAGAGTCGATCCCAGCGCGAGGGCCTCCAGCCTTGGCGGGGCGTTCGATACATATACCGACGATCCAAACGCAATTTTTTATAACCCCGCTACTTTAAGCGCAGCTTCTTCAAAGATGCTATCGGCCGGTTTCGGGAAATATCTTCTTGATATAAATTTCGGGACGCTTGCATACTCTCAGAAATATAAGGATATCGGCTGGTTTGGCGTAGGGGTAAAATATTTTAATTATGGCAAATTTGATTATACGGATGAAAACGCAAATCCAACCGGCGGCTCGTTCAGTTCAAACGACCTGATGTTTTCAGTTGCGTATTCCAATTACGTCTACGAAAAAATTAATTACGGAGTAACGTTAAAATATATTTATTCAAATATCGCAACGTATAAGTCAACAGCCTTTGCTATGGATTTCGGATTTCTCTATTTGATCCCATCGCAGGGCGCGGCTATAAGCTTCAGCGTTAACAATCTGGGCCAGCAAATGACCCGGTATATAGATACCAGGGAAAGGCTTCCGCTTGATGTCAGGTTTGGTTTTTCAAAAGCGCTTGAGCATACCCCGGTAAAAGTCAGCGTCAGCTTTGCAAGGCTTAACGAATCGCAGGATAAGCTGATACAGCACCTGAAAGCATTTTCAATTGGCGGCGAGTTTACTTTCGGCGAAGCGGTTCTTGCCAGAATTGGTTACGACAATCAAACCAGGCAGGATTCAGAGCTGGGAACAACTTTGGGTTTAGCGGGTTTTTCAGGCGGAGTAGGACTTAGGTTCGCCGGCAAGTATATGGTGGATTATTCCTACAATTCAATCGGTAAAATTGGCAGCACCCACAGGTTCAATGTGGGGTATGCGTTTAAATAATATTTAAAATTTTTTTGATAGTTCAGGCCTGACAGATTTATATAAATCTGTCAGGCTTTTTGTTTAAAACCGAGACCATTTCAGCCAATCCGATCGCATGTAATCAAAAATACCTTTGAGCGATATTTATTTATTATTTAATTAACCGGAATTTTTGTGTAACTAAATCCTTAAAGAATAAATTTATCTAAACGGATTGTGTTTATAAAAATCGGCCAGCTGGTGCGAGTTATCTATTTCCGTCATGTCAAGCACGTTGTCGTAAAATTTAAGGGCATCGTT
>CAZMRG010000201.1:0-2649 GCA_964568655.1 uncultured Ignavibacteriales bacterium
GAAGGCATAAGATAATCCTGGTCTTTGTTTTGTGTTATTTTCTGATTATTTCCGCCGCAAGAGTAAAAAAAGAGGGCCGCTAACAAAAATACGGGAATCGTTCTCATATGTTTCTGTGGTATTTTATCTGTTATTTTTTGAATTCATCCGATGGTTTTAATTCATGAGATGAAATATTTATTGTTACTCGAAATCGTGTTCCAGGTATTTAACCGAGCGTTCCAGGTCAACGTGGCTATCGCCCTTCGATTTCCTTTTAATTTCCATTTCAAGCTTTTCTGATAGCGACTTCGCCGCATCGTATCCATAGTGCTTTAACAAATAGTTCAGCGCTATAATTTCAGATATAACCGTAATGTTCTTGCCGGGGAAAATTGGCAACCTGACAAACGGAATTTCAACGCCGAGAATTTCAATAGTTTCGTTATCAAGCCCTGTTCGCGTATATTCCTTTCTCGAGCTCCATTCCTCCAGGTTCACAAGCAGCTCAACCCTTTTCTGGAACCTTATAGCTCTGATGCCGAACACAGCCCTTACGTCTACAATGCCAAGTCCGCGTATTTCCATAAAATGCTCGACCAGGTTTGTTCCGGTACCCATAAGTATGCCGTCGCCTTTGCGGGAAACCATCACAACATCATCGGCAACAAGCCTGTGACCGCGCTCAAGCAGGTCAAGCGCTATCTCGCTTTTGCCAATGCCGCTTCTTCCGTAAAACAGGAGTCCAACGCCGTAAACATCAACAAATGAACCATGTATCGCGATTTGCGGCGAGAATTGGTCGTCCAGGAAATCGGAAATAAAATAAGCGAAGTTAGTTGTAGGCAGAGGAGTTACGAAAACCGGTATCTTGTGTTTGTGAGCCAGGGCCATGAATTCATCCGACGGCTTATTATTGAACGTAATGCAAATACAGGGGATATCGAACGAGAAAAATTTCTCGAGAGACTTGCTCCTTTCAGCTTTATTAAGGTGCCTGAGGTATCGCATTTCTGTATTGCCCACTATCTGCACCCTTGCGAAAGTGAAAAGCTCTGTATAGCCTGCAAGAGGGAGCCCCGGGCGGTGAATATTTTTATCTTTTATTATCCTGTCTAAACCGGTATCGCCTTCTGAGAGCTTTGCGAGTTTAAACCGTTCTTTACACGCGTTGTAAAAGTATTCTACAGTTATGCTTTCTTTTTTTATCTCTCTAAGATTCTTTAGAACTTTCTGGAGATGTTTCATTTCATTCATCCGCGATCAATTTCTCTGAGTGGTTGTCTTTTAATTTTTCTTTATATTTCTTTATCTGAGAGGCGACTTTCTCAACCGCTCTTTCAATTGAAACTTTAAAATCATCGGATTGTTCCTTCGAGGTGAAAATATGATGGTTGTTTATCTTAACAATAACTTCTGCATTCTTTACGCTGTTAGAAGGTTTTTCGTAGCTTAAAATTACTTCGCTCTTTATAATGCCGTCATAGAATCTCGCTATCTTATCTATTTCAGCTTCGGCAAATTCTTTTAGTGTGTCGTGGGCTTTGAAGTGTCTTGCAGTCAGGGTAAAATTCATATCGGCCTCCATACTCTAAGAAATTATTAAATTCGGAATAATTTTCCATAAATAATTGTGCTTTCACGCAAATATGCTAAAGTTCAACGTCAAAATCAATTATAGAATGCCTCACGAAAGTAGCTATTTTAATGATTGTAAAAACAAACATTAAATACATTGAAACACACTGCCGGCATTCATATATTTGTTGAAATTCGGCTGAAAATGTAATGAGCGGTAAAGGAAAATATATTTCAAAAGACTATCCGTTTTATGTAGATGAAACGGCAAAAACCGGGGCAAATTTTACATGCGGAAATTACTCGGTAATAGAAAAAAATGCGGTTGTAGGCGATAACTGTATAATTGGCCACAATGTGGTAATACATGAGGGATCGAAAATCGGAGATTCAGTTAGAATAGATGACAACGCAGTTATCGGCAAACAGCCTATGCGTTCCAAGAATAGTATTTTTAAGGAAGGTAAAGCTTATTCCCCGGCTAAAATTGGCGCGGGCTGTATTATAGGATCGCAGGCTGTAGTTTATACCGGATGCGAAATTGCGAACAATGTTTTGATTGCCGATAGCGCCGCTATTCGCGAGGATGTTACAATTGGCGAATACACTATAATAGGCAGAAACTGCACCGTTGAAAATTTTACATCCATCGGGAAGAGATGCAAGCTTGAAACAAATTCATACATAACGGCATATTCTGTTGTAGAAGATTATTGTTTTATTGCGCCGGGAGTAATTACAACCAATGACAATTATCTTGGCAGAACGGAAGAGCGATTCAAACATTTTAAAGGCGTTACAGTAAGGAAGGGCGGGCGAATCGGCGCAGGGGCGGTAATATTGCCGGGAATAGAAATTGGGGAAGATGCGCTTGTTGCTGCGGGCGCAGTTGTCACGAAGAATGTTCCGGCCGGAATTATATTCGCGGGTGTGCCGGCAAAAGAATTTGGCAAAACTCCGGAAGAACAGCTGTTGAAAAACCAGGGATGGAAATGATTTCGGATTTGACCTGCCTGCCGAAGCCTCGGCGCAGGCAGGGATTTTCGATTTCGGATTTATAAAAATCAAACCAAGTTTACTGTAACCCCGACC
>CAZMRG010000201.1:2749-4098 GCA_964568655.1 uncultured Ignavibacteriales bacterium
TAAGGGATAAACACAGGGATTTAAATTAAGTTCTATTTTTACTATGTTGTTAGTTCAACTCATAGATATAGGAGAAATATCGTAAAATGGTAACAGTTTTAATGATTTTTATAGTAATAGTCGCTATCCTGCTGATGCTGGTAGTGCTTGTACAGTCCTCTAAAGGAGGCGGTTTGGCAGGCACATTCGGCGGCGGAGATACGACTGCGGTCTTTGGAGTAAGGCGTACAGCCGACTTCCTGATCAAGATTACCGCCGGACTGGCTGTAGTGTTCCTGCTCTTCTCGCTTGTCACCAATGTGATAATCAATAAAGGGGGCGGCTCGAATGAAAGTATTATTCAGCAGAACAGCAACCAGCAGACTTTCCCGCAGCAGCAGGTTCCAAACGAACTGCAGCAGCCACAACAGCAGCAGCCGCAGGATCAACAGCAGCCGACTCAGCAGCAGCCGCAACAACAACAGCAGCCGACTCAGCAGCAACCGCAACAACAACAGCAGCCAACACAGCAGAAGCCAAGCGATCAGAAGCCAAATAATCAAAAGCCGCCTAAATAATTGACGCTTAATGCATAGTCTGCTCAGAGTTTTAATTGCAGGTACAGTTATAAATTTTATAACTGTACCTTTTTTATTTGGGCAATCTGAAAACGAAAATGAATTTCAGTTAGAAAAATTTTCTTTAAAAGATAATCATAATTCATCAGGCTCATTTGAACTTAGCCAAAAATTAAATTGGAATTCAGATTTAAGCGGGGCGCTGTTACAGGATTCAGTTAAACCAAAGGACTCAACCTTTACAACCAAGCCGGCGCCAATGAAAAAATTCCACATGAAGAAAAACCCGCTGGTTGCCGTGCTTCTATCAGCTGCGCTTCCGGGGGCCGGACAGTTTTATAACCAGTCTTACTGGAAGATCCCTATAATAGACGGATTTGTAGGTTACTTTGTATATGAATATATAAGGGAAGATAAGAGCTTCCGCGATTACCGCAGCCAGTATGCCGCGTCTCAAACGCCGCAGTTTCCGGAAGGAGACGACAACCTGAAAACACTCCGCGAATTTTACCGCTCACAGCGCAACAATTTCACATGGTATTTCCTGATCGTTTATTTCATCAACCTTGTTGACGCATATGTGGACGCGCATTTATTCGACTTTACCGTTAAAGATGATAAGCTTGCTACAGGGCTTATCGACAGGAAATTGAATTTGAATATACACATACCGATTAGGTGAACAATGTTTATTTATCCGGAAGCGTCAGCATAAAGCTTGATTCAAGGCACATATCAAGATTTCTCATGTAATAATAATTTCCGTCATCGCACCTGAACTTAAGGTCATAG
>CAZMRG010000202.1:0-4066 GCA_964568655.1 uncultured Ignavibacteriales bacterium
TTCAAAGTAAATCAGAACATTAAACCGGCAGCATAAACGATGTCATTTTCGTGCTGCGACTTCACGTCGTGGCACGAATTATTAAATAGTTGTTGATGAAAACCTGTCTGCAGCAGGCAGGCGCCAACAACAGCGGAATCTGTAATCTGTAATCTGTAATCTGTAATCTGTAATCTGCAATCTTCAATCTTTTATTCTAAGCACGGCTGCTCCATGAACTCTCCCGCTGCGTAGATCATCCAGCGCTTTATTTGCATCTTCAAGTTTATATATCTGCACCTGGGTTTTAACCGGTACTTTTGGCGCGACGCTTAACAAACCTTCGCCGTCAGCCCTGGTTAAATTTGCAACAGATTTTATAGAACGTTCTTCCCAAAGAATTTTGTATTCGAATTCGGGGATGTTACTCATATGAATTCCGCCGCACACAACAACGCCGCCCTTATCTGTGGCTTTCAAAGCGGCAGGGACAAGAGCACCTACCGGCGCGAAGATTATTGATGCATCCAGTTTTTCCGGCGGCATGTCTTCCGAAGCGCCTGCCCATACTGCGCCAAGCGACTTGGCAAACTCCTGCGCTTCAGTATCTCCTGCTTTTGTAAACGCATATACTTCTTTGCCCTCATGCACGGCAATTTGAATAATTATATGCGCCGCTCCGCCAAATCCGTATATACCAAGCCGCGTGAAATTTCCGCACATTTGGTATGATCTGTACCCAATGAGTCCCGCGCACATCAGCGGCGCGGCACCAGGCTCGCTATAACTCATCGGAACATCAAAACAATATCGTTCATCCGCAACAGTATATTCAGCATATCCGCCGTCAATTGTGTAACCCGTGAATTTTGCGTTGTCACATAGATTTTCTCTTCCTGATTTACAATACTTACACTTGCCGCAAGTGTAACCAAGCCACGGAACGCCAACTCTTGCGCCAACTTTAAATTTATTTGCGTTCACTCCGCTCTTAACAACCTCACCGATAATTTCATGGCCTATTATTAGCGGTAGTTTAGGTTCTTTTAGCTCGCCGTCAACGATATGCAAATCGGTACGGCATACTCCGCAGGCATGAACGCGTATCAAAACCTGTCCCGCGCCCGGCTCCGGAACTGGAACTTCTCTTAATTCAAGCGGCTCCCCCGCTTTGGTGAATATCATTGCTTTCATATTACTCTAGTCCTGAGCGAAGTCGAAGGACGGATGCCTTCCCATATTCATCCGATGACTCAGTCGTCATCGGATGAATTTACGCAAAGTTTATTTTAACTATTGCCACGACATTTAGGTCGTGGGTAAATTCTCCTGAAGACCCGGGCTTTAGCCCATAACGGTTAGCGGCTAAAGCCGTAAAAAAAACTATTCTATCCACGACCTAAAGGTCGTGGCAATTAAAACTTCATTATAGTTTATTATTCCGATTTTATAATTCCCTGTTCCTAAAGATGCACCCCCTCTGTATCTCCCCCTGTTAGGGGGAGACGATAGCTATGATATCACAAATTATTCTTCGAATATCGCTCTTCACCTACCTCTCCACCTGCGCCTTCGGCGCTTTCCCCCTCTCCACATGGAGAGGGGGTTAGTGGGTGAGGTATATTTATATTAAATCTATATAAGATTTTGCAACATGCTGTCATTCCCGCGAAGGCGGGAATCCAGAAGATGATTATAGAAAATTGTTCAAATCCCTGTATACATGTAATTTCGAAAAAAAACTCTTTTTTTTTCGGTTTATTATTTCAATACTAAAATTCTTTGTTCTTAAAGTTACACCCCCTCTGTATCTCCCCCTGTTAGGGGGAGACGATGACCATACTATCAAGCATTATTCTTCTAATTTCGATATTCGATATTGTTTAGTATTTCGTATTTCTGATTTCGCATTTATTACTTTATCAAATCTATATACGATTTTGCAACCAGATCCTTTTTCTTTATATCAAAAACTTCTTTCAGATATTTAACTTTCCCAGGAGCCTCTTTCAAATCCTTTGAACTATTACACACCGCCTCAAGCTCAATGAACTTCCCAAGCTTAGCAACGGTATCCAGATGAATCCTTACATTTTGATATAAATACAATTCTCTTTTCTTCTTAACAACTCCTTTAACACCCAGCGATTCTTTCAGGATCTTCTTTATCTCTCTTTCTCCATCAAGTTTTATAATCTCATAATTACTTTCTTTCTCAGTTCCTGAATCAACTCTGAAATAATATATCAGCTCAAATTTTTCATTGTTCACATTCCTAAGCTTCATCCTGCCTTCAGGAACGTTATAATAAGTATCCGTCTGAATAAGGATTCCGCCATACTGAGCGCCGATTTCCCAGCAAACACGAACAACAGCATTTAGATCTGAGCATTTCGATTTTAATTCAAGATTCTTCATAAGATTATTTATCAAGAAGTTTGCCTAGTTCGTCCGCTGTTGTTACAGGCAGATGGCATGCGTAATTTTCGCACACATAAGCCGTTGGCTTAGCGCTTTTATACATTGACCACGGCTTCAACAGTTCGGAATCGGTTTGTTCATTCACGTTAATTAATATTTTTCCAGGTATAAAACGGCTGAACACTTCCTTTAACATATAATGGACTTCCTCAGATTTTTTATCGCCGTTAATTACAATTTGCTTCGGTTTATTTATGGCGAAGTCCAGCGCCACCAGCATCTGCGGCATAGCGTAAGGCTGAGCTTCTATCTTAGCCGAGTACAGCAGAATAGAGTTGTAAGCAGCATCATACCATTCTTTATAATTTGTAATTGAGGAAAGCCTCAGCAAATTCATAACCGCAATCGAGTTACCCGTTGGCTCGGCTGAATCGTAATCTTCCTTAGTTCTTACCAAAATACTTTTATCGTTGCCCGAAGTATCGAAGAAGCCGCTTTCAAGCACATCATAAAAATCAGTTATCATTTTTTCAGTCAGCTTAACAGCTTGCTCAAGATAACTGAGTTCAAACGACGCTTCATACAGATCGATCAATCCCTGTACAAAGAATGCATAATCATCAAGGCTAGCCTCGAATCTCGCTTCGCCATCACGATACCTGTGCATGAGCGCGCCGGTAGAGCTGTTAAACATTTTGGTTAAAATAAAATCAGCGCATCTTTTGGCTGAGCTTAAATACGATTCATCTCCAAACGCCTGGTAAGCTATTGCGAATGCCGAGAGCATAAGCCCGTTCCATGAAGTAAGTATTTTATCATCGCGATGCGGCAACGGACGCTTTTCACGTTCTTTGAAAAGTATTTTTCTCCCCTCTTCTATAATTTCATTTATCTTGTCTGTTGGAACCTCAAATTTATTTGCCGTCTCTGAAATTGACCGCGCTTTATATAGAATATTCTTCTCAGTAAACACGCTGTGCGGGTCGGAGCCTATCGGCGCATTGCCGCCATCTTCTATTCCGAATAAATAATTAAATATTTCCGCATTCTCGCCGAGCAAATTTTTGATTTCTTCAAACGTCCATACATAGAACGCGCCTTCCTGCTTTACGTCAGGCTCTTCGGCTTTTATAACAGATTCAGCGTCCTCAGCGGAATAAAATCCGCCTTCGGGGTTTGCAAGCATCCTGTTTACATAACTCAAAATATCTTTTGCAACGTCGGCAAAGTATTTATCTTTTGTTATTTGAAAAACCTCTATATATGATACGGCAAGCTGCGCCTGGTCGTACAGCATTTTTTCAAAATGCGGCACGCGCCAGAAGCGGTCAACAGAATAACGGTGGAATCCCCCGCCTATGTGGTCATACACTCCACCCCGCGACATCTGCAAAAGCGTTCTGATTACCATCTTCAGCGATTCCTGGTCGTCAAACCTGCTGTACATGCGTAAAAGAAAATTTAATCCAACGGGGCGCGGGAACTTCGGCTCCGAGCCGAATCCGCCATACTCTTCATCAAACCCGTTCTTGAATTGCTGCGCTCCTTTAAGAAGCATTTCTTTGGTAAGCTCGCTTGCAGTTTTTTCATTTGACGATACCAGCTTAATGTGCTCAATAATTTCCGTTCCGGCTTTATTAATTTCATCGCGGCGTTTATGCCACGC
>CAZMRG010000203.1:0-4026 GCA_964568655.1 uncultured Ignavibacteriales bacterium
GCGCGTAAACTATTCCCAATTTCACTTCTTTCCTGATTTCAAGCGCTATT
The DNA here is from genome assembly GCA_964568655.1 of uncultured Ignavibacteriales bacterium. Classification (GTDB taxonomy): domain Bacteria; phylum Bacteroidota; class Ignavibacteria; order Tepidaquicellales; family OLB5; genus CAWFKW01. The sequence continues at coordinate 51 of CAZMRG010000203.1, forward strand.
GATACGCAGCAGATCGGAAGCGAGTGTGCGAAGTTAACCGTTCCGTCAATCGGGTCCACGATCCACACATAATCAGAATCCAGATCCAGATTGCCGCCTTCTTCGCCAAGAACGTTATGCCCTGGGAAGTGTTTATGAATTACTTCAATTATCTTTGCTTCGCTTTTCTTATCAATTTCAGTAACAAGGTCGTTATAATCCAGCTTGCGTGAAATTTTAAAGTTTGTATCAAATCCTTCGGTCAGGATCTTTCCGGCTTCATCAGCCGCTTCAAACATTACAGCTTTGTATTTATCGATATTTTCCATATGAATATATTCGTGGCAGGATAAATTAGGTTTGTTTTAGGTACTCCGGCAAAATTTGTTTTTTGTATTAAACTTTCCGCAATAAAAAAGCGCCCTTATTTTTCGGGGCGCTCTTTTATTTTAATCGTCACATCTCTTATCGTTTTATTCTTTTTTCTCTTCAGCTTCAGTGGTCGTTTCAGCGGCTTGTTTTACTTCCGCGGATTGTTTCACTTCAGCGGCTTCTTTTTTCTCTGCGGCTTCTTTCTTTTCAGCTTCCTTTTCCTTCTTATCGGCGTCATTTATCACATCATCTATCTTGAAATCAATTTCCTCTTTGGTTTCAGGAGTCGTTCTTGTTCTGTCAATCACGTCAGCCAGAGTAAATTTCTTTACTTTGAACCTGTTAACATATTCATCAATTTCCTGCTGGTCCTTATCTTTGAAATATTCTATTACTGAAAGAACAATTTTCTTCGAGTCTTTATCGAATTCAATTACTTCAGCATTGAGGTCAAGTCCCGGCTGGAAGAGTTCGCTGAAATTTTTCACCTGCGAAACCGATAGCTGTGAGGCGGGTATAAACCCGTCAACAACTTTCGGAAGCTCGACGATTATGCCTTTTTCAATAGATTTTACAACTTTACACGGAACTTCTGCGCCTACTTTGTAATCAGCCGCCAAAGCATCCCATGGATTTTCGGTCAGTTGTTTGTGTCCTAATGCTATCCTGTGATTTTCAACGTCAACGCCAAGTATAACTACTTCAAGCTGGTCGCCGACTTTCACAAAATCTTCGACATTAAATATTTTCTTTGTCCATGAAAGATCCGAAATGTGAACAAGCCCGTCAACGCCGTCTTCAAGCTCAACAAACACGCCAAAGTTTGTAATATTGCAAACCTTGCCGGAATGTTTGGAGCCGATCGGGAATTTCTCAAGCAGCGACTGCCATGGATTCGGCGTAAGCTGTTTGATACCGAGAGAAAGTTTCCTGTCTGTCTTATCAAGGCTGAGCACAATAGCGTCAACAATCTGCCCCATGGTAACAACCTGGGTCGGATTTGTGATATGCTGCGTCCACGACATTTCTGAAACGTGAATTAATCCTTCGATACCTTTTTCTATTTCTATGAACGCGCCGTAATCGGTAATTGAAACAACCCTGCCCTGAACTTTATCGCCGACTTTAAGCTTCTCTTCGATATTATCCCACGGATGCGGCTGGAGCTGTTTTAATCCAAGCGTGACTCTTTTCTTTTCCTTATCATATTCAAGAACCATAACGTCAATAGCTTCATCAAGCTGGACTATTTCTGAAGGATGACTTATCCTGCCCCATGAGAGGTCTGTGATATGTATCAGGCCGTCAACGCCGCCGAGATCGACAAACACGCCGAAATCAGTGATGGCTTTAACGCCTGCTTTAAGCACCTGTCCTTTTTCCAGTGTGGTGAGCAGTTTTTCTCTCTGGTCAGCCATTGATTCCTCGATGAGAATCTTGTGCGATACAATAATATTCTCATTCGGATGGTTGATCTTTAGTATCTTGAATTCCATTATCTGGCCGACATAGAGGTCATAATCCCTGATTGGTTTAGTATCAATCTGTGAGCCCGGAAGAAATGCGCTGATCCCTTCGAGATCGACAACAAATCCGCCTTTTATTCTTCTTAATATCTTTCCTTTTATAATTTCATTATATGTCTTGGCATGTGTAATTCTCTCCCAGTTCCTGATAATATCAGCGCGTTTGCGCGAAAGAACCAGCTGGCCTTCTTTATCTTCAATTTTTTCTACAAAGATCTCGACTTCGTCGCCGATCTTTATGTTATCGGGATCGGGAAATTCGTCGATGGATACTCTTCCGTCCGATTTGAAGCCGATATCAATAAGTACATCATTACCCGAAATAGCAACAACTTTGCCTTTTGCAATTTCGTTTTCCTTGATTACATTAAAAGTCTTTTCATAAAGCTCTATATACTTTTTGAATTCGTCTTCAGTGTAATCTTTTGCGACAAAATCTTTAGTCTTAATGACAGGTTTTTTTTCTATCGTATCGTTTTCGTTATTTACAGTGGTCTCGTTAATTGGAGTCATTCGTTAATTGGATCCTTCCAATAAAAAAATAAATTAGTTAGTTATTTCCCTGCTCAAAATGAGAATAGCCGGAGATCTCAAAATAAGCCTGGCTTAATTAAGTATAAAAAATGCTAATTAAATTAGCTTTTTACCGCTAAAATAACGTAAATTCCGGCATAAATTTGCGGAAAGAATTGGTAATATGGCAAATTTCGGGGCTAGTTACAAGCTAAAAAGGAAGTCCTAATATGCTTCCTAATCAAACTTCTCCAGAATCTTTTTAATCCTGTCTTTAAGCACGGCATCATTGGTTTTATCCATCAAATCCTGCAAAAATGGCTTGGAAGCGGGGTTTTTGGCCTTTTCAAGTATTCTTAAGATTACATCCCGCGACCTTCTTGTCGTTTCGCCAAGCCTGATGTTCAGGAAGTCTATTACCCTTTGGTCATCGGTGAATTTTCCCAAACCTGATATAGCGGTATTCCTTACCCTTGAAGTACTTCCTGTTGCGGCATACTCCAAAAATATATCCAGCGCGCGTTTATCTCCTGAATCTTCCAGGGCGGATAAAACGGTTCTTCGTATAATTTCATTATGAGAATCCATATTCACGAAACCGGCGATAAAATCATACACGCTGTCTTTAGCAACTATTTTTGAAAGAGCATCCACGCCTTCGGCAATTGCATAATAGCTTTGCTCTTTATTTATCTTATCAAGTATCCACCCGCTCAGCCACTTAACATCCACAAAATCGGTAGTAATTTTTTTAATAGATGCGATAGATGATAAAATTGTTCTGCGCACCCTTGGGTCAGCTTCATTATCATATGCCTGAAGGAACAGGTCAATTACCCCTGACTCTTTACACATTCCAAGAACAGAAGCCGCCTCGCTTCTGACTCCCCAGAACGGGTCCTTATTCAAAACATCCATAAGCGCGCCTTCAACAAACGGATCATTAACCGAATCAGCCAGCCCGTGAATAGCAGTAATTCTGTCGATTGCGTCTTCGCTGTAATGAAGCTGGTTCAGCCAGTCCTGTTTTTCCTTGCTGAAAAATACTTTGCTTAGAATTTTATTGCCGGCATTGAAAACCACATAAAGCGGCCAGCCGTCTAAGCTAAAAGTAAATGTTTGCGAAGTTTCATCGGGTGTAATAACCTGGTTATAAACTGTTCCATGCTTGGTAACAATCATAACAGGCACCTGGATTTTAAATACAGAACTGCTATCCATTCGCTGGACCTGCTGCGCATTTAGCTTCATCTCTTTTGTATCTTCGTTATAATCATAACTAACGCTGTAAGAGGGCTGCCCGGCGCTATAAACCCATTCATCAAAAAACCATTTGTAGCTTGCCATGCGGATATTATCGCGGCCAACGCTCGTCCTTGCTTTATTGACTGCATTCAGAAGATTTTCGGTCGTTACATTCTGAAACTGGTTATCAGCTATATAAATGTTCATTGCTTTCCAGAAAGTACTGTCTCCCAGCGTATACCTTAGCATGTTCATTACTACCGAACCCTTATCGTAAGTATTAACGGTCAATCCATTTGGAGAATAAATTGGCCTTCTTAAAACAACTGAATCTGCCAGCA
>CAZMRG010000204.1:0-4026 GCA_964568655.1 uncultured Ignavibacteriales bacterium
CAATCTTCTACTGCAACCTGAAGCGAATAAACAGTCCCTTCGCCGAATTCTTTCCCGCGGTATTTAGAATACTTGTAAGTTTCCGGCACGTTTATCAGCTCTTTTTCGTTGTAAACCTTCGCCCTTATAGCAGCATGCGGGCACACAATTACGCATTTGTTACACTGGATACATACTTCTGTATCCCAAACCGGAACTTCAAGCGCAATGTTTCTCTTTTCCCATGCGGCGGTTCCGGTCGGATAAGTACCATCGGCAGGCAATATGCTCGTAGGCAATAAATCACCTTTACCCTCAATCATCATAGCGGTTACATTTTTCACAAAATCAGGCGCCATAGCTGAAACTGATGGCTGCATTTTCAGCTTGCTTGTAACATCCCCCGGCGCCTTTACTTCAAACAGATTTTCAATTGTCTTATCCACAGAGTCAAAATTCATTTGAACTATCTTCTCGCCTTTTTTCCCATAAGTTTTTTTAATCGCATTCTTTATCGATGATATTGCCTGCTCTTTTGGTACTATATTCGAAATTGCAAAGAAACAGGTCTGCATTATGGAGTTTATTCTGGCTCCCATGCCCGTTTCTTTTGCTACTTTATATGCGTCTATAACGTAAAATTTCATTTTCTTCTCTATTATATCACGCTGCGCGTTATCCGGCAGCGAGTCCCATGCTTTTTCCTTTGGTATCTGCGTATTGAGAAGAAATGTAGCGCCTTCTATAGCATCAGCCAGCATATCGGTCTTTTCCAAAAAAACCTGCTGGTGGCACGCTATAAAATTCGCTTTGTTGATCAAATATGTTGAGTGGATCGGTTTCGGGCCAAACCTCAGATGAGAGGTTGTCATTGTACCTGACTTCTTTGAATCATATACAAAATATCCCTGCGCATAATTATCTGTCTCTTCGCCGATTATCTTTATCGAGTTCTTATTCGCTCCAACCGTTCCGTCTGCGCCCAACCCGTAGAACTTGCCTCTGAATGTTTCCGGCGCCTCGACGGTATAAGCCGGATCAAAATCTAAACTGGTAAAAGTAACGTCGTCTTTTATACCGATCGTGAAATGATTCTTCGGCTTATCTTTATTCAGCTCATCATAAACTGATTTAACCATCGAAGGAGTAAATTCTTTTGACGAAAGCCCGTACCTGCCGCCGATTATTTTCGGGAACGCGTTTAACGTTAGCTTTCCATCGCTGTAAGATTCTGAAATTGCATTCACTATATCCAGATAAAGGGGCTCGCCTGCAGCACCTGGTTCTTTTGTTCTGTCTAATACAGCGATCTTGCTGACTGATTTGGGCAGAGCATTCATAAAATGTTCGATCGAGAACGGCCTGTATAATCTAACTTTGATCATCCCGATCTTCTCGCCGTGCGCGTTCATGTAATCAACCGTTTCCTGAACCGCTTCCGCGCCTGAACCCATTATAATAATAACTCTATCGGCTTCGGGATGACCGTAATAATCAAATAAATTATATTGCCTTCCGGTAAGCTTTGCAAACTTATCCATTTGTTTCTGAACTATCTCAGGGCATAAATTGTAATACTTATTCACCGTTTCACGTCCCTGGAAATATACGTCAGGATTCTGAGCTGTGCCTCTTATAAAAGGATTATCTGATGAAAGCGCTCTTTTCCTGTGTTCAAGTATCAGCTTTTCATCCATCATAAATTTCATATCTTCTCTGGATAGCTCTTCTATCTTCATTACTTCATGCGAAGTGCGGAAGCCGTCGAAGAAATGCAGGAATGGAATTCTCGCTTCAAGAGTGGAAGCATGCGAGATCATCGCAAGGTCCATAACTTCCTGAATCGAGTTTGACGCCATCATAGCAAATCCTGTTGAGCGGCATGCCATTACGTCGCTGTGGTCGCCGAATATTGAAAGCGCCTGAGCGGCAATGGCTCTTGCTGAAACATGGAATACCGTTGAAGTTAATTCGCCGGCAATCTTAAACATGTTCGGAATCATCAGCAGCAATCCCTGAGAAGCTGTGAATGTTGTTGTAAGCGCGCCTGTTTGCAGCGCTCCGTGAACAGCGCCTGACGCGCCGCCTTCACTTTGTAACTCTGATACTGTTGGCACTATTCCCCAAAGATTAGGCTTATTTTCGGCCGCCCATGCGTCGCAAAGTTCGCCCATATTAGATGATGGGGTAATTGGATATATTGCGCAGACTTCATCTACGTGATATGCGACGTGCGCCGCCGCTTCATTTCCGTCTATCGTTACTTTCTTTCGTTCCAAAACTTAAGCTCCGTAATAAAAATGTTCTCAAATTTGTCTGAAATTCGGGTTTTTCTCAAATTTCATTGTTTTACTACATCAAATTTAAGTCTTTACTGACCACTTAAAAAATGATATATATCATGTTTTAATACGATTTTTATCATGATTTCAAGTTCATTAGAAATAGCCCTTTAGAACCTCCCCCAACCCACTCCATTGTAAGGAAGGAGGCGTCCCGATGATAATCGGGGTGAGGGTGGTCTAAACTTCTCAAATTGCTTAATTTTAAAACTCAAAAGCCGCATTTCACGTATATTTTAATATGCTGCAGTCATATTATGAAACTATTTTTGATTAATTTTGCATTACATTAATAACTACATGAAATTAAGATCATTTTTTTTACTTGCTATTCTGTTTTTGACATTTCTCACCGTAAAATCATATTCACAGGACAATAAATTTGACGATTTAGAGGAGAATAGATTGACTTATTTTGGAAATATAACGGCCCCTGATTTCCCGGCAGGCGACGAATGGCTTAACACTGACCATCCGATTTCTATCAAAGATTTGAAAGGCAAAATCGTGCTTATTGATTTCTGGACGTTCTGCTGTATCAACTGCATACACATAATGCCTGACTTAAAGAAGCTTGAAGAGAAATATAAAAATGAGCTTGTTGTAATTGGGGTTCACTCAGCAAAATTCCTTACTGAGCGGGGGACAGAAAATATCCGGCAAGCAATTCTAAGATATGAAATTGAACACCCAGTAATTAACGATAAAGATTTTGCCGTTTGGCAAAGCTATACCGCCAATGCATGGCCAACGCTTGTACTGGTTGACCCGCGCGGAAAAGTAATAGGTAAAACAACAGGCGAAGGAGTGTATGATATTTTTGACCCGACAATTTCATCGGCTATTCAGGAATATGATAAAGTAGGGGAGCCGCTAAACCGCACGCCAATTAAGTTTGCGCTTGAAAAAGATAAAGCGCCGAAAGCGTTGCTTTCTTATCCGGGCAAAATAGCCGCCGATGCAACTTCTCAGAGATTATTCATATCAGATTCGAATAATAATAGAATACTGGCGCTGAAGCTAAACGATAACGGCGATGAAGTAAAAGTTGAAGAAGTTATCGGCTCAGGCAAAGAGGGCAAACAGGATGGCTCGTATGCCGATGCGCAATTCTTTCGCCCGCAGGGAGTCGCTTATAGTAATGACAAACTTTATGTAGCGGATACAGAAAATCATTTGATAAGAGAAATTGATCTGACAACTAAACAGGTTAAGACTATTGCAGGAATTGGTTCTCAGTCAACAAAATATGGATTTATTAGCGGCAAAGCTGATGAAACTGCGCTTAATTCACCGTGGGATCTGATTGTAATTAACGATAAACTATATATAGCCATGGCGGGTTCGCACCAGATCTGGGTAATGGATTTGAAGTCGGGAGAAATTGGCGCCTACGCCGGCAGCGGAAGAGAAAATATTGTTGACGGCGCGTTCCAGACCTGCGCGCTTGCGCAAACAAGCGGTATAACAACAGATGGTATGAAATTATACTTTGCCGATAGCGAAGTTAGCGGTGTTCGCTCCGCTGATTTATCACTAAATGGAAAAGTGAAAACGATTATTGGTTCAGGGCTATTTGATTTCGGCGATGTTGACGGAACAGGCGCTAATGCGAGATTGCAGCATCCGCTGGGAATAGTATATAATAGCCAGGACCAGTTATTGTATGTTGCTGATACGTATAATAATAAAATTAAATCAGTCG
>CAZMRG010000205.1:0-4000 GCA_964568655.1 uncultured Ignavibacteriales bacterium
TTTTTCAGCATTATCAGGCGGCGTTGCGCTGGCCATTATGATGCTTCCTGTGATTATAACATCTACCGAAGAAACGCTTAAGCTTGTTCCAAATTCATTTAAAGAATCGGCTTATGCACTTGGCGTTCCGTATTATGCTACTATATTAAGAGTCATTTTGCCAGCTGCTTTAACAGGTATGGTTACCGGCGTGATGCTGAGTATTGCAAGAGTCGCAGGAGAAACTGCGCCGCTTTTGTTCACAGCGTTTGGCAGTCCTTTTATGAATTTAGATATTACAAAGCCCATAAGCTCGGTGCCGCAGATAATATTTACTTATTCAACCAGTCCGTATGTTGAGCTTCACGCGCTTGCATGGACAGCGTCTTTTTTGCTTATTGTTTTTATTCTTATTATGAATATATCCGCAAAGCTACTGGCAAAAAGATGGAAGCTGAATTTATAGTTCGATAAATCCTCACCCCGTCCTAACGGACACCCCTCTCCTACAAGGAGAGGGGAAGGGGGTGAGGTGAAAAATTGTTTTTTATAATATAGTTTAATATATACCAGTATAAATGACAACCAACAGCTCTAACGGGGAATATAAAGTAGAAGCAACAAAGCTTGATTTTTTTTACGGCAAGCAGCAGGCTTTATTCGATATTAATATTAATATCCCTCAGAAGAAAGTTACAGCGTTTATAGGGCCATCAGGATGCGGGAAATCAACGTTTCTAAGAACGCTTAACAGGATGAATGATATTATAGACGGCACACGGCTTGAAGGAAAGGTATTGATAGATGGCAAAGATATTTATGAATCCGGCACCGACGTTGTGACATTGAGAAAAAAAGTCGGGATGATCTTCCAGAAGTCCAATCCGTTTGCGAAATCAATTTTTGATAATATCGCATTCGGGCCGAGGATCCACGGGACAAGGGATAAGCGCAAGCTCATGGAAATAGTTGAGAAATGCCTCACACGCGCGGCGCTGTGGGATGAAGTTAAAGACAGGCTTGATAAAAGCGCGCTGGGACTCTCAGGCGGGCAGCAGCAAAGGCTTTGCATAGCCAGGGCGCTTGCTGTTGAACCGGAAATACTGCTCATGGATGAGCCGGCATCTGCGCTTGACCCGAAATCAACGGCTAAGATCGAGGACCTGATATCCGAGCTCAGGGAAGCGTATACAATTATTATTGTAACGCATAATATGCAGCAGGCCAGCCGCGTTTCAGATTATACAGCTTTCTTCTATGAAGGCGTGCTGATAGAATTTGACGATACAACAAAGATTTTTACTAAACCTAACCAGAAAAAAACCGAAGATTACATTACGGGTCGTTTCGGTTAATCATATTTTATACGAAACGGTATAAGGAGAATTTAAGAAATGTTACATTACTGGCAGCGTGAAATAGACAATCTCAAGAAGTTAGTGCTAAGTCTTGGTGCAATTGTTGAAGAGCAGATCCAGCGTTCTATGCTTGCCCTAAGCAGGCGCGATGATGTTTTGGCGGACGAAGTAGTGCGTAAGGACAGGGAAATAGATTCGCTTGAGATAATAGTTGAAGAGGAATGCTTAAAGATACTGGCGCTTTACCAGCCCGTGGCAAAAGAGCTGAGGTTTGTTATTGCCGTGCTTAAAATGAACAACGATCTTGAGAGAATTGGCGACCTTGCTTCGAACATAGCCAAGCGCGCCAAGTTTCTGGCTACAAGAGAAAAAATGCCTTTGCTGGACCAGCTTGAGACAGCGGCCTCAAAAGCCCAGGACATGGTAAAAAAAGCGCTTGATGCGCTTGTTAACACAGATGTAAAACTTGCAAAAGAGGTTTGTGAAAACGACGATGAAGTTGACAGTTTAACACGCGAAATGATAAATCAAACTGTTGAAGAGATCGAGAAGAATCCAAAGAAAACAGAAGATTATTTTAATATCCGGTCCATTTCAAAAAATATAGAGAGAATTGCTGACTCGGCAACCAATATTGCTGAAGATGTAATATATTTATCAACAGGTGAAATTATCCGCCACCAGGCGGAGGACTTCAATCCCGAGTACTACCCTAAATCGACGTAACAAAATTTTTTATCTCCGGTCAGGGACGGCTTTTTCTGCACAGTCTAATGCAGTTAGGTTGTCCCTATTTTTTTTGACCTCACCCCCCGCGCACCTGCCCGCAGCAGGCAGGCCAATGGTGCGCTTCCCCTTCTCCCGAACGGATAGGGGGAGTATATAGTAAATATGACTTTGGTTCCCCTCTCCCTTTGGGAGAGGGGTTAGGGGTGAGGGCTTTGCCTTTGCTAACTCAAATATATCTAACAGTAAACTCAAATCTTTTGGTTTTGTTTTTTTGAAATCTTTACGCCATTTTAATATTCTCTAAATATAAAACAAATAGAAAAACCCCATATCTTAACAATAGAGGGGTATTTCTTAACATTTCAGACGTATTTTTAACATTTTCGGGGAGCACATGTTTAAAAATATCTTTCCTAAAAAGAACAAGTTTTTTGACATTTTAATCGAGCTTTCTATCAATGTGCTTGAGGCGGTAAGGCTATTGAAAGAAATGTTTGATAAGAACGAAAACATAGCGGAATATTCCAGCCGGATACATATAATAGAAAACCAGTGCGACGAGCTTACTCACCAGGTTATAAGCGAATTAAACGATACTTTTATTACGCCTATAGACAGAGAAGATATTTACGCGCTGGCAAATTCGCTTGATGATATAGTAGACGCGACTGATACAATAGCATCACGTACAAATATGTATAAGCTTAAAACGCCGGTAGCATTTGGCGCTCAGCTTTCAGATATATTGCTTATTCAGGTAACGGTGCTTGCTTCGCTTGTAAGGAATATCCAGGACCCGAAACAGACTACCGATAAGATAGTGCAGGTTAAGAATCTTGAAACCGAAGGCGATATGGTATTCAGGGAAGCTATTACAAATTTGTTTGAAACCGAAAAAGACATCGTTGAATTAATTAAGAAGAAAGAAATTCTGGAGAATATCGAGAGAAGCGTTGATAAATGCCAGAACTCAGCAACTGTAATTGAGGGGATATTGATTAAAAATCTATAGTATGTTTGAACTTGTTCTGATAATAATTTTTATCGCGTTAATTTTTGACTTCCTTAACGGCTTCCATGATTCTGCCAATTCCATTGCGACAATAGTATCAACACAGGTTTTATCTCCACAAAAAGCGGTCTTGTTTGCCGCTTTTTTTAATTTTGCGGCAGCGTTTACATTCGGAGATGCCGTTGCAAAAACTGTGGGGCAGGGGCTTGTTCAGCTTCAGGGTATAGATGTGTATGTAATCCTTGGCGCGCTTATAGGGGCTATATGGTGGAACCTGGTTACCTGGTACTTCGGAATTCCGGTAAGTTCATCGCATGCTCTAATAGGCGGATATGGCGGCGCCGCAATAGCTAAAATGGGATTCGGCGTAATAATAGTTGCGGGGTATTTGAAAGTGATTGCTTTTATTTTCATAGCGCCTGTTCTTGGTATGTTCCTCGGCTTCATAAACATGTTTATTACTACATGGATAGTCAGAAACAGAAGGCCGCGCCAGGTGGATAAAGTATTCAGAAGGCTGCAGCTAATATCGGCTGCGTTTTACAGCTTCGGGCATGGCTCTAATGATGCGCAGAAAACTATGGGAATTATTGTAAGCGTTTTAATAGCCGCAAAATATCAGCATGAATTTTATATGCCGTACTGGGTAGTGATAGCATGTTATACGGCAATCGGACTTGGCACAATGTTTGGCGGCTGGCGAATTGTAAAGACCATGGGTATGAAAATTACCAAGCTCAGGCCGATCGGCGGATTCTGCGCCGAGTTTGCCGGAGCGACAACGCTACTTCTTACTGCAACGATGGGGATTCCCGTGAGTACAACTCATACAATAACCGGCGCTATAGTGGGCGTTGGCAGCGTAAAAAGATTTTCGGCTGTTAAATGGGGTGTAGCGGGGAAAATTGTCTGGGCATGGATA
>CAZMRG010000206.1:0-2360 GCA_964568655.1 uncultured Ignavibacteriales bacterium
ATTGTTAATTGCTCATTGCTAATTGTTAATTGTTATGGCCAATGGTATAAGCAGCCAATACCGGTTAATCAGCAAATCACCGGTATAAAATTCGTTGATACATCAAATGGCTGGGCGTGTACTACGAAATTTAATGCAACCCAGCAGGATACAGCTTTTATACTTCACACTACAAACGGCGGAACTAATTGGTTTATACAGTATTTTAGACCATCTATACAGGCGTACGATGCAATGACCATGGTTAACAATATGATTGGTTACGCAGCGGGAGACTCAATTCAAGGTCAATTTGGCGGAGGCTCAATATTAATCAAAACAACAAACGGAGGGTTAAACTGGTTTAATATTCCCATACCCTATAACATGAGTATTACAAAATTTTATTTTTTTAGCCCAGATACAGGATGGGAGACAGATAGCTATGCATCAAGTCCAGATGCTCGGCTAACAACCGATGGCGGTTTTACATGGCAGCAGAGAACAAATGGTATGACAGATTATCCGACCAGATGTGCCTTCTTTTTAAATTACAATACAGGTTATTGCGGGAGCGGGCATAGTTTATATAAAACAACTAATGCAGGAATTAGTTGGCAGTTAAATATTGCTTTTTCAAATGCAATCTCTTCGATTTTTTTCTTGAATGAAAATACCGGATGGGCCGGGCAAGCCGGATACTTTATAGAACACACATCAAATGGTGGAAGCAACTGGATAAGTCAGTCATTACCCCCGCTTGCACAATCTGATACGTATGTAATTCTGTTTTTCGATAGTTTAAAAGGATACGCGGGAGATGGAATTAATGCAATATTTAAGACTAACAATGGGGGTCTAAATTGGGGATATCAAATAGATACCGGAGGACAAAAAAATATTTCATTTGTGGATTCATTGCATGGTTGGACAACTCCAATGTATAGCGGATTTGTCGAACATACTACAAATGGAGGTGGTTCTATTTCTTATGTAGGCATTATAAATATTAGTAATGAAATACCTGAAGGATATAAATTATTCCAGAATTTTCCTAACCCGTTCAATCCTTCTACAAAAATAGAAATTGATGTGCCGCAAAGATCATTAATTAATATTGCCGTTTACGATGTGACGGGAAGAGAGGTTGTTACTTTGATAAATGAAGAGCTCGCCGCCGGGAAATTTTCAGTAACATGGGACGCTTCAAATTATCCAAGCGGGTTGTACTTTTGCAGGCTGACTTCAGATAAATTCACAGAGACCAGGAAAATGATATTGCTGAAATAATTTTCGACCTATTTGAGTTTTTTCGAGGAGACAGAGCGGACGATAAAAGCCTGACTTTTCTCTTTTTCATTTAAAAACCTTCGTCAATATATTATATTTAGATATATCAGTTATATTATAGAGGCTATTTAAAAATTCTTTTTTTTGCGGAGCCGTATATGAAAACCATTCATAAACTGAAATTATAAAATCGTTTTAATTTTCTATGATTTAATGTTTTCTGTTTTGCAATGAATCATTATTATTCTTACAGCCAGTCATCCGGCTGGAATATTCAAAGCCTGCGAAGACCCTTAACTTCTATCCATCGTATATCAAGCTCTAATTACTGGATATTTGGCGGAGATATCGCATATAAATCTACTGATAGTGGGAATACATGGAGTAATCCGATACGGATGAATATCCCTATTGGAATTCTCAGCGAGTTCGACGTTCCGCTGTCAAATAGCCTGGTATTTTTTGTCAATAGCCAGCGGGGGTGGGCATGTCAATACCACCCTTCTCTTACTAAAACAACGAACGGAGGCAACAGCTGGACTTATGTTTCCACCGGCACAGATACTACCACTCAACTGCAGACAATTTATTTTGTTAATCAAAATACCGGCTGGTCAGGCGGATGGAACCCTTTTGTACGTAAAGGAATAATAATTAAGACAACCAATGGCGGCGTTAACTGGATAGTGCAGGCTAATCAATTTTATGCGCCGGTGCGTTCTATCTGGATGCTTGATACGCTAAGAGGGTTTTTCCTGAATGATAACGATTCGCTTGGCTTTACAGTTGACGGTGGAAATAACTGGATGCTTCAAAAAGCTATAGACGGACAGGCGCTTATCAAAATATTTTTTACCGATCATTCTAATGGTTGGATTTCAGGTAGTAATTATTCCATCCTGAAAACAACTAATTCCGGGAATAACTGGGCATTAATAACGGATATTGTCGGCAACAATATTAACATGTTTTTCTTAAATACCGGCTACGGATGGATAACAGGGAATGCTAAAAGGATATGGAAAACAACCGACGGGGGATTTAATTGGAACCAATGTTTAGGAAGCGCAGACTTTGATTATAAGTATTAT
>CAZMRG010000206.1:2370-3984 GCA_964568655.1 uncultured Ignavibacteriales bacterium
GAATTTCAGAGATATTAATACTGGATGGGCGTTAATGGGCAATGGCACGGTATTGAAATCTATAAACGGCGGTTTGAACTGGTATAACGAAAAATTCCCTCCCCACGGCGATGTTATCTCTTTAAACTTTTCCGATGTGTCAACGGGATTGGCTTCAAGCAATTATGCTGACGGATGGTCAATGAACAGCTCAAATAACGGTTTTATTTGGAAAACTACGGACTGCGGGTGTAATTGGGAGCAAAAACTTGTAACGAATGATAACGAATATATCTCGAGGATGGCTTTTGTAAATTCTCTCACGGGATTTGCCTGTGGAAATAATAAAATTTACAAAACTGAAGATTTTGGCAATAACTGGGCCAAAGATTCAATAGGAAATAATATCTTTAATTGCGTGAATTTTATTGACCAGTGTACCGGCTGGGTTTGCGGTAAAGCAGGCAGTATTTACAAAACTATAAATTGCGGGCAGAACTGGATACAGGAAAATTCGGGGACATTTAATAATTTTAATTCAGTTGTATTCACCGATATCAACAATGGCTTTGCAGGTACAGATAGCGGCGCCGTTTATAAATCGACAAACGGCGGTTATAACTGGAATTTTCTTACAAATATTGGCGGTAGAAATATAACTCAAATATATTTTATTAACAGCCTCAGCGGCTTCATTGTTGCCAATAGACCAGTAATTCATTATGACGGTTTCTATACAAACAGGTTATTGTTAAAGACTGCAGACTCAGGAAATACATGGATCCCAGTTTTAAGCGATACTATTTACGGGTATCAGCTAAATTTTAATAATGTATTTTTTATTAATGAAAATAACGGATGGTTGGTATCCAGCAGGCCTGAAATTAAACATTCAACCAATGCAGGAAATACATGGGTAAGCGAGAGCGTGCCTGTTCAGGAAAAATATTACGGCGTATTTTTTTTAAATAACGAAACCGGGTGGGTTTCAGGCAGCATGGGTTCAATACTATCCAAAGGCATTCCCCCGTTAGGTTTAAATAATTATCAAAGAAATCTTCCCGATCAATTCCTTCTTTATCAAAATTATCCGAATCCGTTTAATCCAACTGCGACAATAAGATATGATTTGCCGAAAGATGCAAAAGTATTGATTAAGGTTTATGATATAATTGGCAGGGAAGTCAGAAAACTGGTTGACGAATTTAAAAAGGCGGGCAGTTATACAGTTTCATTTGACGGAACGAATCTTGCCAGCGGTATTTACTTCTATCGCATTGAGGCGGGTGATTTTGTTCAAACTAAGAAGATGGTGTTAATAAAGTAATGACTAATGACAAAATGACTAATTACTGGAAAAAGAAAATCAAAAAAGGGAAGCGGGCTAAACGCCCGCTTTTTTATTATTTCTGATAAGATTTCTTATCATCATACCGATTAACACTATTAGCGCTGCAGGTCTGGATTCCCGATCAGGTCCATGCCTATGGCTTGGCACGGCGGGAATGACAAGCAAATGCCTCCCCCTAACAGGGGGAGATCTGCACCATTAGTGCGGGAGAGGGGGTGCAAAACCGAGATTCCCTCATATGGGAATGATCCCGATCATTCGACAGAGTTTATCCCGCTATAGCG
>CAZMRG010000207.1:0-2353 GCA_964568655.1 uncultured Ignavibacteriales bacterium
TTTTGATTTTTTATTTTTGATATTTGATTTATCATGGAAACTATAATAATAGACGCATATAACCTTATGCACAAGGTTACGGAGTTGAGGCTGCTTTTACAGCAATCTCAGGACGTGACAGTTGATACGATGGTTTCCAAGCTTGAAGGGCATTTCTTCGGACGCGTAATGAAAGTGGTCCTGGTCTTTGACGGAATGGGGAAAAATAAGCACTCCAGAAATATTGAAGTGAAGTTTGCAAAAACAGGCGTGGGTCCTGATTGGGGCAACGCTGATACTTTGATCAAACATCTTGTTGAGAAGTCTAAGAATCCCAAGCTGGTTAAAGTTGTTTCTTCCGACAGGGATATTACTCTATTTGCAAAAGAATGCGGGTGTAAAATTCAAACAGCGGAAAGCTTCTGGGGCGAAGTAAAAGATAAAAGAATTGAAAGAGCGGATGCGATAAGAGAAGCCAAGGAAAAACCAAACGTTGTCACCAAAACAGAATTTGATTTTTTATTAAAAGAGTTTACAAAGAAATAAATATGCCGCAGGGGACGCATATATGCGTCCCCTGCAAGAAATTAAATAAGAGAATAAATCGTGGCATTAATAGAGACACAAAATTTAAGCAAAGAGTATTCAAGCAGGTTTTCCAAACAGAAGGTTAACGCGCTGAATAATTTTTCGTTCACGGTAAATGAAGGAGAAATTTTCGGATTGCTGGGCCCTAACGGCGCGGGGAAAACTACGCTTATTAAGATTCTTCTGGCGATAACATTTCAGACCAGCGGCACAGCTAAGATATTCGGGCTTGATGCAAGGGACAGCAAATGGAAAAAGAGAGTCGGTTACCTTCCCGAAAACCACAAATTTCCGAACTATCTCACAGGCGAACAGGTACTGGGATATTACGGCGAGCTTTCAGGCATGAAACGCGATTCGAAAATGATGCAAAAAATAGATGAAATGCTTGCGCTTATGAATCTAACGCAGTGGCGGAAGACAAGGATCAAGAAGTATTCAAAAGGAATGATGCAGAAACTGGGATTGGCGCAATCTATGTTAAGTAATCCCGACCTGATCTTTCTTGATGAGCCAACCGACGGAGTTGACCCCATCGGTCGGAAAGAGATCCGCGATATTCTGCATGATCTTAAATCGAAAGGCACCACAATATTTCTGAACTCGCATTTACTTTCCGAAGTGGAAATGATATGTGACAGGGTTGCGATATTAAACAAAGGCGATCTGATTAAAGAAGGAAATGTCCACGACCTAACACAGGCAGAGAACATTTTTATGATACATACTGTAAATACGCTAAGTCCGGAGATCAAGCAAAAGGTTTCACTAATTGATGCGAACGCGGGAGTCGGCGATAACGAGATCCACACCGAAACACAGATAGAGACGCTGAATAAAATGATAGACCTGCTGCGTTCTAACAATATCAGCATCAAAACAATTAACCAGAAGACTAGCACTCTCGAAGAGCTCTTCATTAATGTAATTAATAAGGATAATACAAATTAATGCTGGCAATCATAAAAAATACATTTCGCGAAGCTCTCGCAAAGAAAATATTCATTGGTTACTATATATTTTACGGAATTGTCGTGCTGGTTATGCTTTTCGCTGTTAATCTGGATGCGGTTGAAGGAGTGATGTCATTTGCGGACGTTCAAAAAACGATAATTTCTGTCGAAAGCGGTTTTGTAACTTTGGCGTTCCCGCTGATATTATTCTTCGCTTTAATATCAGCGTCATCGTTTATTACATCTATGGTGGATAAAGGAACCATAGACCTGTTAATTTCCAAACCTGTTTCGAGATTTAAAATACTGACCGCTAAATATATCGGCTCAACATTATTTGTAGCGGCAAGCATAGTTTTCCTGATCGGTTCGATTTGGCTGATACTTTCGCTTAAGTCAGGTTACTGGAACGCCGGATTTCTGTTTACAATTGTAAGTCTTACGTTCGCATTTGCCGTTATGTACAGTATATCGATATTTATCGGGCTCACAACTCAAAGCTCAATAATATCCATACTTGTAAATTTCTTCCTGATATTTGTTTTCTGCCCGGTACTATCGGCGCGCGAACAGCTTATTTTTACTTTTGTTAAAAATGACGGCGTTAAGTTCATCTTCAATTTCTTCTATTATATACTTCCAAAGCCGGGAGAAATAAAAGATGTAACCATAGCCCTGATAGCAAACGAGAACGTCCCGTTATGGAAAGGCGTTGTTAATGAGCTTGGAATGATGGGGCCAACGTGGATGTCGGTATTTACTTCGTTTCTTTTCTGCGCCGTTTTATATTCTTATTCAGTTTATTATTTCGCAAAGAAAGATTATTAGCTTTG
>CAZMRG010000207.1:2453-3978 GCA_964568655.1 uncultured Ignavibacteriales bacterium
AATTCATGGATTGGCGATAATGCCATGGTGGTTAAAGGCACATTTGACAGAAAGAAAGTTGAAGATTACATCCGTTCTGATACGCTATACACTGTTCAGAACTATCCCCCTAACATTCTTGTATATAAGCAGAAAGAAGCCAACCTGTATTTCTTCTTCAAAGACGATTTTACAGTCTGTGCAAGCAATTACCAGAAGATAATAGAGGGCAACCTGAATGTTACTGATACATCAACCACTGGACTTCTTTCTAATCCCGACGCCATGAAGATCATTGAATCGATAAAGTACAAAGAAAATTTGTGGATGATGTCAAACCAAAAGCTTTTTATCCGGGGGATATTTGAGAACTTTGCAGATATGAACAAACCGGGAAAGAAAAATCAGCCTACCGATGCGGGAAAAGATTCTGTTATTCAGCAGGACACGACAACTTCAAAAGATGAACTCGGTTTAGCAGCTATTTACAGGAAGATAAATGCGGTTTCATTCTCTATAAAGATGACAGATAACCTTAATATCTTTATGCAGAATGAATGCGATGATAATAAATCTGCAACGGATCTGAAAAATCAGCTTGAAGCTGTGATAGCCCTGGCTAAGCTTTCATCATCTTTTTCAAAGAAGAAGCCGGGCGCTTTGATTCAGGCTTTGGATAAAATGGAAATGAATGTTTACGATAAGACTGCGATAATGCAAATAAAGCTCAATGAAAACGATGTGACTGAAATTCGCAAACAAAAAGTTTTTTAAAAGTAAAACCAACCATTATAAAATCCGGCGCCAGCCTGAAAAACCGCGTAACGTGATTATCGCACGCGCGCGGCACGTCCCGAAATGCTGAGACTTCTGAAGGCGGACGCTATAATTGAGGGACAATTATGATTTCAGCGGTATTAGGCGCGACCACAATAGGCGTAAACGCTTATTTAGTTAAAGTAGAAACACATTTCAATAAGACCTTTCCATCAAGATTTGTAATAGTCGGCCTGCCCGATAAAGCAGTTTCCGAAGCCAATGAAAGAGTATCTGCCGCAATAAAAAATGCGGGCTACTTTCTTCCTTCGGGGAAAATTACGGTGAGTCTTGCGCCCGCTGACATCCGGAAAGAAGGCAGCGGATTTGATCTGCCGATCGCGCTCGGTATTATCTGCGAGATGGGGCGCATTGAACCGGCAATGTTAAATGATTATGCGTTCCTTGGCGAGCTTTCGCTCGACGGAAAGCTTCGCCCGGTGCACGGCTCGCTCCCTATTGCATTAGAAGTTAAGAAGCGCGGATTGAAAGGAATTATCGTCCCCGAAGAGAATGCAAAGGAAGCCGCAATGGTGGAAGGCATCGAAGTGTATCCGCTTGGAACGCTTCAGGAAGTTGTGGATTTCTTAAATAACGGCGGCGGACTGGAACCATTCAAGGTTGATATAAACGAGATATTTAATGTCGACCAAAAGAGCTTAGTTGATTTTGCCGATGTGAAGGGCCAGCATGAAGTCAAGCGTGCGCTTGAGGTGGCTGCTGCAGGCGG
>CAZMRG010000208.1:0-3929 GCA_964568655.1 uncultured Ignavibacteriales bacterium
CACGATATTCTTGAGGATGTATGGTTTGCTGTAAGAGGCAAAGACAGGTCGTTTTACCAGGGATTGATCCACCTTGCGGTAGGGTTTCATCATATCGCCGATAAGAAAAATTCGCTTGGCGCTAATCTGCAGCTAAGGAAAGGTTTGGCAAAACTATCTGAATATGAACCCGAATATGAGGGAGTTGAATTGACCGCCCTGCTGAAGAAAATACAAAAATGTAT
This sequence comes from uncultured Ignavibacteriales bacterium, assembly GCA_964568655.1. Classification (GTDB taxonomy): domain Bacteria; phylum Bacteroidota; class Ignavibacteria; order Tepidaquicellales; family OLB5; genus CAWFKW01. The sequence continues at coordinate 225 of CAZMRG010000208.1, forward strand.
TATGGCTTTGAAGGACGGAGATATTAATAAATTCAAAGCGCCAATGATCCCTAAAATCCCAATTCGCAAATCTTAAATCTCAAATCACATGACCATTCCGCCGTCAACAGCGATAACCTGACCCGTGATATAATCAGCTTTTTCCGACGCTAAGAAAGTAACAACTCCTGCAATCTCCGAGGGTTTCGAAGTTCTCTTAAGCGGCACAATACTAACCATCGCCTGTCTTTGTTCATCATTCAGCTTTGCGGTCATTTCGGTCTCAACAAATCCCGGCGCTACGCAATTAACGGTCACGTTTCTGCTGGCTAATTCTTTAGCTATCGATTTTGATAATCCTATCATTCCGGCTTTAGAGGCAGAGTAATTTGCCTGGCCCGCATTTCCCATGAGTCCCACTACCGAGCTGATATTAATAATCTTCCCGCTATGTTGTTTCGCCATAATCCGCGATACAGCCTTCATCATATTAAACGTGCCTTTTAGATTCACTGCAAGCACCGCGTCCCAGTCTTCCTCAGCCATTCTCATGATCAGTTTATCGCGGGTAATTCCGGCGTTATTTACCAGTATGTCTATTCTTCCAAGCTCCGCCGCAATTTCATCACATGCTGTTTGAGTATCGTTAGTGCTGGTAATATCTAAACTTTTCGATATAACTTTTCTTCCCTTAGCTCTCATATCTCCCGCAAAGCTTTCGAAATCGTCTGGATAAAATTTATCAAGAATCACGATATCTGCGCCTTCGTTAATAAAATCTTCCGCAATAGCACGGCCGATACCGCGCGCGCCGCCGGTGATGATTGCAATTTTATCCTGAAGTAATTTACTCATATATTGATTTTTCTCCCTTTTAAAACAACTTGTTCTTTGTCATTTATATTTCTTGCCTTCGTCTCCCTGCCTGTCCACGACTCCGTCGAGTCGTTGACTCGTGGAGCAGCAGGCAGGCGCTCAGGCTGACATCCGTAATGAACTTAAATTACTCATTACTCATTACTCATTGCAGCAAGGTCTTCCGCTTTATCAAACCCTCTTAGAGTAACAGAATTATTAATGCGTTTTATCAGTCCCTGCAATACTTTCCCCGGGCCAAGTTCAACAAACTCATTAGCGCCATCTGCAATCATATTTAAAACGCTTTCTTCCCATCTTACAGATGATGTAAGCTGCCTGTAGAGTGAATCGCGAATTTCAACAGGCTTGGTTTCCGGCCTGATTGGTTTTGCATCCACGTTCCTGTATACCGGAATCCTTACCGGCTTGAAATCGGTATTATCCAGCGCTTTCTTAAGTTCTTCTCTGGCTGATTCCATAAGCGGCGAGTGGAAAGCTCCGTGAACAACCAGTTCTTTAACCATCTTCGCTTTATTGGCTTTTGCAAGCTCCATGGCTTTCCTTACACCTTCAACGCTGCCTGAAATAACTACCTGTCCGGGAGAATTAAAATTCGCAACCTGCACTATTCCAGCTGCAGATGCTTCTTTGCAAACCTCATCAACTTTAGCGGCATCAAGTCCTATTACAGCGGCCATAGTCCCTTTGTTAAGCTCGCCAGCCTTTTGCATCTGCTCGCCGCGAAGCTTTACAAGTTTTAAGCCGTCTTCGAACGTAAGAGCTCCCGCGTAAACCAATGCCGAATACTCGCCAAGCGAGTGCCCTGCTGCAAAAGAAGCCTGTAATTTTCTGCCAACTATCGAAGTTAACGCCATTGAATGAACAAAGATAGCAGGCTGTGTAACATATGTCTGCCTGAGTTCTTCTTCGGGGCCTTCAGAGCAAATTCTTGTAAGCTCAAAACCCAGAATATCATCAGCTGTTTTAAATATTTCCTTAATTTCGGGGTAAGATTGCGTCAGATCTTTTCCCATTCCAACGTACTGCGCGCCCTGACCGGGATAAACAAATGCTGTATTCATAATCAACAAATATATGAAACAGGGCTCAAATTTTATAGTCAATTGCGTTACAAAATTCCATAAAATTTAAAAATCCATTTATCTTATTACGCAACTTATTTCGCGGATTTATTTGTTCAATATATCAAAGCAATGTTTTTTTAACGGTTCAGTTCATAAAACTTTTAAGATGAATGTTCGTTTTGCTGAGTTCTTTTGTTCCCGTGAAAAGGGTATTGTTGACATTAATAAACTGTGGTATGTTGCTAAAGTATGTATCGAAAAAAGCGGATAATACGGCATTTACACTGCTATTGAGAATTGAAATAAGATTTATAATTAACTATTTTTAAATTATATTAACGTGATATACTTTAAGTATAATCATTTGAAAAAGCTAAAACTGTTGTAAATTTGCAAATATTGATGAAGTATTTTCTTCCGGTGTTTATCATTGTATTAGGGGTAACTTGTTCTTATTCACAGGATAGCAGCCTTATTTTGGGAAAGAAAGATTTTCAGAACGCCGCCGCGATATTTGATTTGAGCGACCCTACAGGCGTAAATATCGAAGTAGATCTGTGGGGGTTTGTAAGACTTCCCGGCAGGTACAGAATCCCTATAAATACAACGTTTATGGCTCTGATGAGTTTTTCGGGCGGACCGATGGAAAATACTAAGCTTGAAGATATGAGAATAATCAGAACAGACTCGCTGGGGAATACCTCTGTCATAGTATTGAATTACGGCGATCTTCTTTGGGAAGATCGAATAAAGAGCCAAAAGAGAATGAACCCGGTTTTACAGGCGGGAGACATAGTAATTGTTCCTGAAGAACGAAGGTATACTTTCAGAGATAACCTCGCGTTTTATTTGCCGGTGATAACAAGCTTGCTTACAATTGCAACATTTATTATTACAGTAACAAGGAAACAGTAACATGGACAATCAGAACCTTCAGAAGGGCTTAACGAACACAGATGCAAATCTGAAATCTTCGCATAATATAAGGTTTTACTTTAATCTTATATTACGTAATAAAGTGCCGCTGCTGCTCAGTTTATCGGTAGGGCTCATAGTATCATACCTGTACGCGTATTCACAGATTGATATTTACAGTTCTTCATCATCTTTGAGGCTTTCAAAGCCGAAAGAAAATGTTCTGGATAATAAAATATTTTCAGACATCGAAGGCGAGCTGCCGGAGAGATTTATTAATAATGAAGTTGAAATTCTGAAGTCATTCTCGATCAGAGAAATGACCGCCCGTTCGCTGGTTGACTCATTCAAAGTATTGCAGGGTAAAATGCCATTCTCGCTGATGTGCGAAAGTCCCGAAAACTGTACAAAAACAAAGACCGTAAGTCAAATAGCGGCAATTCTCTCCCCGACAATTGAAATTTCCCAAAAGAGAGGGCTTGATATAGTTTCTATCAAAGCTGAAAGCCCCTCGCCAGCCGAAGCATCATTAATGGCTAATTGTTACGCGGAAGCTTATGCCGATTATTCTTTGAAATTCAACAGGTCGCACCTGACGCTTAACCGCGACTTCCTGGAAAAACAGGTGACTGAAAAATACGATGACCTGATGAAAACCGAAGAAAAACTTACCGACTTTCTGAGAACACAGAACATTGTGGAGATCAATTCACAGGCCAGCGGATTAATAAATAATATGAGCACTGTCGAAACGCAGCATAACGCGGCGATTATCGATCTGCAGACAAGCACGAAAGCTGTCACTGAGATGAAGGATGAGCTTGCGAAATATGACCCGCAATCAAGCGATTATTTTGAGAGCAAGATT
>CAZMRG010000209.1:0-3910 GCA_964568655.1 uncultured Ignavibacteriales bacterium
TAGTTCCGGAGATTTTTATGTATCGGGATGCTGTTTTAGTGTTATGTTCGACTCCATAGGGGTCGAACTAAAATGATAACGATTTCTTTTTTTGTTTTGGTCCAGATATTACCCCTTCTCCGTTCGGGAGAGGGGGAAGCTCGCCAGAGGCGAGTGGGGGTGAGGTCAAAACTGCGTCAGCCAAATACCTGAATTTAAGTGTTTTCTGAGCTCATTGTTTTTTAACAATTTTGAAACCTTCACCTGTCTATATAAGTCATAATAAACAGGAACACAAGTTAGAGAAAACATTAAAAATCATATAAAAACGTCACATTTTGTGGCTGAGTAAGGAGAATCAAAATGGATCGCATAGCAGAAGCTGTAGTCCCAATGTTAGCAATAGTATTTACTTTCGGGATACCCGGAGTTATCATATTCTGGGCGCTATACATAAAACACAAAGAACGTACAAAACTTATGGATATGGGCCTGACCCCGCAGGAAGCCCGCGATTATTTCAAGGAAACCGAGCGCAGGCCCCGCAATCCATATTCAACGCTGAAATGGGGAATTTTACTGACTATGATAGGACTGGGTTTATTCATAGGCATCATTCTTGAAGAAGCCGGATTTAAAGACTCTTTGACAGGTGTAACTGTATTATTGTTTGGCGGAATAGGTTTCATCATCTATTATATTATCGTTAGCTCGAAAATGAAAAAAGACGATGCGGCTAAGCAAATAAATTCACAGCAAAACACTCCTCAAAATTAATTTGATAAGCCAATAAATTGCATACAGAAATGAAATCAAAAATATTTATAATAATGGTTTTGGCGTCCTTTATTGCAGCTGGAGTTTCCGGCTGCAATCTTCTTAAGAAAAGAGTAGAGAAGAAAGAAAAGCTGGAGTATAAGGTGAGCGGGCGCAGCAAAACACAGATCAGCGTTGAAAATACAAATGGAGAAATAAAGATCTTCAAATCTGATGATACTCTCGGATTGATCACAATACAGGCGGAAAAAATTGCAAGGGTAAGATACGACGATAAGGATAAACCGATTGATAATCTTGATATAATAATCGATTCAACCGGGAGTGTAGTTCGCGTTAAGGCGGATTATGAAAAGTCAGGATCGGGATTCTTTAACAGGCCAGATGACCGCAAAGTGAATTTCGAGATCAGGGTCCCGGCAAATATAAAGGTGGATGTAGATAATATAAACGGAACAATAACGATGACGGGCCTTATGAACGACATCAAAGTAAATTCGGTGAACGGAAGCTCGAATTTCAACAAATGCAGCGGCAGTATTAACGTCGATGCGACTAACGGAAGCGTCTCAGGCAATTTCGATTCAACCAGGGGAATTAATATAGACGTTACAAATGGCGCCGTAAAGCTTGGCGGACTCAAAAACGTTTCGGCTAACGTGAATGCAAGCACTGTAAACGGAAAGGTAAAATTCAATAATCTTAATTTCTCGAACCTGACCGCTGAAAAGAAAAACCTCTCGGGTACGTTAGGAACGGGAAGCTCGCTGATCAAAATTTCCTCGGTTAACGGAAGCATAACGCTGGATGCAAATGATATATCGCTTGCTCAAGATAAACATAACGGTGAATTTCGGTTCAACTTCGATTTCGACGATGATGACAATACGACGCATAATAAGATCAGGAATGATACGGCGAAGACATTAGACTCGCCGAAAACAAAGTAGTTTATTGTATATGCAGATTCCCCCTGCCTGTTGTCTATCCTTTTATGGAGGCGCCAGGCAGGGGATTAACAACAAGAGAAGTAGTTTACATAAACCAGTTTAAGTGCTAACATTTTTGTTTATATTTAACGACAATATTAAAGCTGCGCCGAGAAAAACAGTGGAATCCTGCATGTACGACCTGGAAATCAACATTATTAAAAAGATCCAATCAGGTGACGCTAATGCTTTTGAGCAGATTGTTGATAAGTTCAAAGATAAAGCGCTGACTCTGAGCATGAGAATTCTTAAGAACAGGGAAGACGCTGAAGACTCGCTGCAGGAAGCATTCGTTAAAACATTCAGGGCAATTACGGATAAGCAGTTTGAAGAACGTTCCAAGTTCTCGACATATTTTTACAGGATCGTTTACAACACAGCTCTGGATTATTACAAAAAGCACAAGCTGAGAAACTACAACCTGCTGAAGATAGACGAGCCCTCGAGGCTTGGGAACGATGACGAGAAGATACTGGATAATTTTGAACTGAAAATTGATGATGCCAATTACGAAGTCAGCGGCGCGTTTATTACCGAGAAAAGGACGCTTGACGGCGAGATGCAATTGATGGTCGACCGCTTCCTCGAACAGATCCCTGAAAAATACGCGACGATTCTCACACTGTTCTATATTAACGACTTAACGCATGAAGAAATAGCGCAGACACTAAGGCTTCCCATTGGTACGGTGAAAAACAGGATATTCAGGGCTAAGGATAAGCTGAAAGAGGTAATGCTTAAGAAGCACACTGAAGAAGATATTATGGAATTGTTCTAAAAAAAATGTTATATTGATATAATAAAATGGCAAACACAAACAGAAAAATAGAAGAGTTCATTGACGGCAAGCTGAGAAGCTCGCGCATTGAAAGAACTTCAGATAATTTTTCGGCGCTGCTGATGAAAAGGATAGCAGTCGAGCATAAATCAGCTTTGGAAGAAAGTAAATCCGACAGGCTGGTTAAGTATGCGATCGGCTCATTCAGCATGCTGATAATCGGGTTTACCTTGGTTCTCGGGTTCATTTCCGGAACCACAAGCTCCGCGGGCTCAAGGCAAAATGGCATCGATATAGGCCCTGCGATGGAAACATCAAATAATTATCTGGAACATTTCCTCTCGTTTATTCAGTCTGTATTTGTAGGCGCGTTAAACTTTTTCGGAGTTACATTTTCATCAAGAACGATAACGATAGTTTTACTGATAGCTCTTGTAGCGGCCGTATTTTTGATCGGCGAAAGATTTGTCTTAAGGGGAAAGCTCAGATCGTCCGGGGTAGGAATTAAGTAATTTCCGGGCATAGGGGGATACAAAAGGGACGCTGAGCGGCGTCCCTTTTTTTATTGCGGTGATTTTATTGCGAGTCGCGAAGCGACGCGGCAATCTCTTAGATAGTAGCGTCAAGTATTCCAACTTGTGTTTTTTTCTAATACGTTGCGTCAGGTCTTTCGACCTGACGCGTGTCAGGAGGAAACTCCTGACACCACTTTAATTTTTTTTCTTAGGAGTGCATCGACAGTGTCGATGCGGCGCTGACAATGTCAGCGCACTCCAAAGAAAGACTCACTGATAAAGAGTGGCTCTTCATAAGATAGCATTGTAAGTTTCCCAAACTGGAGTTTGGGAAACAGAACTGCTCATAAGTGAGGTTAATTCACTTTATCAGCGCCATCTTTTTTGAAGCAACAAATGAACCCGATTGAACTCCGTAAAAATATATCCCCGATGCGAGATTTGTTCCGTCAAACTTCAGTTCATATGAACCTGCGTGTTTGTATTCATTCACTGAATACACCTCTCTGCCTGTAATATCAAACACTTTTAATGAAATATCTCCATCCTTCGGCACATCAAACTTAATTAATGTTGTGGGGTTAAACGGATTAGGAAAATTCTGATACAGCTCAAATGATTTGGGAACGCCCGTTGATGAGTTCTGTATGCCAATTGTTGAAATGTCGCCTGCAAGTTTGTAAATACCGCCCTTGAAAGTCCCTATATATGCATAATACTTGCCGCCTTTTCTGATTGCATCCAGGCAATTAATTCCATCGTCAGCGTTTAGAGGGAATGCCATTTGATACCAGTCAGCGCCGCCGTTTATTGATTCAAATACTTTATCGGCTGTTGCGCAGATCCAAACCGGCGTTGAATCTATATATATT
>CAZMRG010000210.1:0-3895 GCA_964568655.1 uncultured Ignavibacteriales bacterium
CAACTGGTCGTTTGGCGATTACCACAAAAAAGAAGCTATTGGCTGGGCATGGGAATTGCTCACTGAAGTCTGGAAGCTTGATAAGAAACGCCTGTGGGCTACAGTTTATAAGGATGATGATGAATCATTCGAGCTATGGAAAAGCGAAACGGACATTGACCCAACCCACGTGCTTAAGTTTGATGAGAAAGATAATTTCTGGGAAATGGGCGATACCGGTCCCTGCGGTCCTTGTTCTGAAATACATTATGATTCTTCTTCCGAAGCAAACAATCCCGCGCTGGTAAATTCCGGCGACCCAAACGTGGTTGAGATATGGAATTTAGTCTTTATCCAATATAACCGCGATACAGAAGGCAAGCTTCACGACCTTCCCTCTAAACATGTTGATACAGGCATGGGATTTGAGCGCATGGTAAGCGTGCTTCAGAAAAAGAAATCTAATTATGAAACGGATGTTTTCCTGCCGCTGATAAATGAGCTGATTCATCTTACCGGAAAAGAATATTCCGGCGATAAATTCCAATCGGCAATAAATGTAATTGCCGACCACGTTAGAACTCTGACCTTCGCAATTGCTGATGGGGCAATCCCTTCCAATGAGGGCAGGGGATATGTGCTCCGCAGAATTCTGCGGCGTGCGGCGCGTTACGGCCGTAATCTGGGAATGCGCAAGCCGTTTATTTATAAACTTGTCGATGTTCTTGTTCCGCAAATGGGTTCAGTGTTCCCCGAAATTGTGGATAAGAAAAATTTCATCAAAGAAGTTATCGAAGGCGAAGAAGAGGGATTCAATGAAACATTGGATAGAGGCCTGGTTTTCTTCAATGAAGAAATTGAAAAGATGAAGAAATCCGGCTCGAAAATGTTCTCCGGCGAAGTGGCTTTTAAACTTCATGATACTTACGGCTTCCCTGTTGATCTGACCCAGCTTATGGCAAGAGAAATTGGTTATGAGGTTGATGTTAAGCAGTTCGACGAACTGATGAATGAACAGAAATCAAGAGCCAGAAACGCAAGAGATGATATTGCGCATGAAATGGATAAAGGATTTGATGCAAAATCATATTTGGAGAACAGGAATCCATACAATCCATATAGAGTTGATGAAAAGGGCGTTGCCACGAAGATTATTTATATCCACGAGAAAATTGACAGCGGGCAATCTATCTGTGTACTGAATGATAATCCATTTTATTCTGAATCAGGGGGCCAAGTTAGCGACAAAGGTTTGTTAAACTTTGGGGAAATAGAAATAAAAGTATTGGACTCCGAAAAAGATTATGTAATCGTTGATGGCAAATTCGATAAAGCTTTCATCCTGAAGGATGTCGTTGCCAAAGTTGACTTTCCCCGCCGTCAATCAATCCAGCGCAATCATTCTGCCACGCACATTGTACATGAAGCTTTGCGCAGAGTGTTGGGTCCGCATGTTAAACAAATGGGTTCTTATCTTGATGACAAAGTTTTAAGATTTGATTTTCCGCATTTCCATAAGCTGAAGGTTGATGAAATTAAAGCCATCGAGGATATGGTTAATGATATGATACATGAAAATATAACCGTTCAAACCCGGCTGATGAAAAAAGATGAAGCAAGCAGGGAATATCCTAACCTCAGAATGTTCTTTGGCGAGAAGTATGGCGATGACGTTCGCGTTGTTATTATTGACGATAAATACAGCGTCGAGCTTTGCGGCGGAACGCATGTTAAAGATACTTCTGATATTGGCTTATTCAAGATTGTGAAAGAGGAAAGTATCTCGTCAGGCACCCGCCGTATTTTTGCCAGAACCGGGGAAGGGGTCTTACAGCTAATCAATGAAAAAATATCAGATATTGAAAAAATAATTAATGAAATTCCGGAACAATATTCAACTAATATAAGATCGGGGCTGATTTCTTTTAAAAATAATTTTAAAAGCGTAGATTTTAAAAATGCAGAAGCGCTTGGCAGGCTTCTTGCACATGGGGATACAGCTTTAAGCGCTTTATATGACCTAAGAGAAAAGTATCTTGAAGAAAGAAAGCAAAATGAAAAACAGCTTGCAAAAGATAAAGTAAAGAAGGCTGTAGAATCGCTTGATGCATTGGTTTTGAACGCTGAAAAATCAGATGACATGAATATAGTCAAATCAAAATTTGACGTTGATAATATGGATGAGCTTAAAGAAATAGGCGATGCATTAAGAGGCAAGCTCAAAAGAGGCATAGGACTTATATACGCGATCATAGATGATAAAATTAGTTTATGCGCGGTTGTAACAGACGACCTCATAAAAGAAAGATCGCTGAGCGCAGGAAAGATTGCCGGCGACGTTGCTAAAATTCTTGGCGGAGGCGGAGGCGGGCGTCCTCATCTTGCCACAGCCGGAGGAAAAGACGTTTCAAAAATTGATGAAGCGCTGGCAGCCCTGCCAACTATTATAAAAAAATATCTGAAATAATATTTCGTTCTACGACTCCGCGTCGCCTGCCTGCAGCAGGCAAGTGGTTAGAATAAACAGAATGTAATCCTCACCCCCGGCCCCTCTCCTAAGAGGAGAGGGGTGTCCCTGCCTGCAGCAGGCAGGCGAAGGACTGGGTGAGGTGAAACTAAATTTAAGGAATATTTTGAAAGCTATCATCCCAGTTGCGGGTATCGGCACACGACTTCAACCGCTCACAAATAAGATACCGAAAGTCCTGTTGAACATAGCAGGGAAGCCTATGCTATTTCATTTAATTGACGAGCTTATCAGGTCAGGCAGGTTCGATAAAATTATTTTTGTTATCGGCTACCTGGGCGTCCAGATCCAAAACGCTGTTCTTAATGAATATGGCGGTTTTGATAATATCAGCTTTGAGTTCGTCGAGCAAAAAGAAATGCTTGGGCTCGGGCACGCCATCTATCACGGAAGAATGTTTGTCGGCCATGAACCAATGCTTGTACTGCTTGGCGATACAATATTTGAATTTGACCTTAACGCAATTCTTAATTCTGAATATTCTGCTATTGCGGTTAAAGACGTAGAAGATATCAGGAGATTCGGCATAGTTGAAACCGAAAACGGATTTATAAAAAGGATGATCGAAAAACCTTCAGGGCCTGAAATTACATCCAGCAAGAGCGCTATTGCAGGTATTTATTTATTTAAAGACGGACAGAAGCTCTTTGACGCTGTTGAATACCTCATGGAAAAAGATATTAAAACAAAAAATGAGTACCAGGTCACCGACGCAATGCAGAAAATGATTGACGACGGAGAAAAATTTGTAGCTCCGGTGATTCAAAACTGGTTTGATTGCGGAAAACCGGAAACCTTATTAAGCACCAATGCTTACCTGCTCCAGAGAGACTGGGTGGAGACAAAATATCATCTCCCCGGAAGCGTAACGCTTATCGCGCCGGTTTATATTGGCGACAACTGTGTAGTTTCAAATAGTGTAATTGGCCCAAATGTAACGCTTGCAGATGATACTTCAGTTTCCAATTCTAAAATACAGAACTCCATAATTTATGAAGGCGCAAAAGTAGCTGAAGCAGACCTTGATGAAGTGATCCTGGGCCACGGCGAATCCATCAAAGGAGCTCACAAAAAAATTATCCATGCTGATGGCAGTGAAGTAGGATTTTAAGAATTTGTTAAGCCACCCCCTCTGTATCTCCCCCTGTCAGGCCTGCCTGCTGCAGGCAGGGGGAGACGGATTATGATACTAATCTTAAAAAGTGTAGTTGAATATCGTCCCCTCCTGACAGGAGGGGTCGCGCACCATTGGCCTGCCTGCTGCAGGCAGGTGCGCGGGGGAGGTGTTTAGTTCTCACAATTTGGGCAATTCGTGTACGTTAATTCGAGTCTTTTTTTTTAGCCGGTCTTGATGCCCTCATAAGCGGGTCGTAGATCCAGTTTGGCAAA
>CAZMRG010000211.1:0-3887 GCA_964568655.1 uncultured Ignavibacteriales bacterium
AATGAATATTCAAATGTGGGAAATTTAAAATACTCCCCTATTTTGAATGTCCATGTGAAGTTCAGTAGTCCGATAGATAATACGTTAAAGAGCAGATTTGTTGGAATACTTGGAGCTACTGTACAATGGATATTCAAAGTAAGCGTTGACCACTTGTGTTTAGTTATTAGCTCTGCAAAGGAACTGGCTGAAAAAGATAAAGATGTAATTATTGAGCTTTGTAAAAACGAGCTGTTTAAATGTCTGCCTGAATTGAAAAATAATGGAATTACAGGAATCAGGGTTATAAAAGAGATGCGGGCCACATTTGTTCCTGATAATGTATCGCTTGATTCACGACCCGATAACAAAACGAAATTTAGCAATTTTTTTATTGCAGGTGATTGGACAAATACAGGATTGCCTTCAACTATTGAAGGAGCTGTAAGAAGCGCAAAGAAGTGTGTAAATGAGATTTTAAATAAATAGAACTGTAGCAGCAGCCTTTAGGCTGCAAGTTTAATTGAAATTTAAGTCGCAACCTGAAGGTTGCGGTTACTGGATCATGAGGGAAATAAAAGTGTAAAATAAATTAATTAATAACCAAACAACCAAAGGAAGGGTCACCAAAATGGGACACACAAACCAAGACACAAACGGGCAGAACGGTTCTGTGGCAGCAGATACCAAGCCGGTAGGAATCAGCCTTAAGAATCCCGATAGCAAAGAAACAGAGATACAGAAACTTCTTTTACAGGAAAGAATGCGCCTTGAAGCGGAATACGGCGTTCAGGCGAAGAAGATTGACCACTTTAAAAAGCCTTTAGAGAACATTTTTACCAAAGACCAGCGGGCAGAAACTACTATTCTGTTCGGCGGACTAACATGGAAACATGAAAAACTCATTAAGGGTGTTCTCGAAGGGCTCGGTTACAAAGCTTCTGAAATTCCCGTCCCCAACAAAAGAGCCTTCCAGTTAGGTAAAGAATACGGCAATAACGGACAGTGCAATCCCACCTACTTCACAGTTGGTAATCTGGTGGCATATTTGCAGGACCTGGAATCATCCGGAATGTCAAAAGAAGATATCATTAAGGATTATGTCTTCTTTACAGCCGGCGCATGTGGACCGTGCCGTTTTGGTATGTATGAAGCTGAATACCGTCTTGCATTGAGAAATTCAGGCTTTGACGGATTCAGAGTGCTGATCTTCCAGCAAACAGGCGGACTTGATCAGGCTGAAATGGAAGCCGGACTCGAAATGAACCTCGATTTCTTCCTTGGAATCATTAATGCAATGAATGTTGGCGATCTGATTAATGATATAGCTTACCAGATAAGGCCATATGAAGTGAATGCAGGCGAAACTGATAAAGTATTGGCTGAATCAATGGATATTTTATATGAGAAAATGAAGGGAAAGAAGTATTTCTCGTTCAATAAACACATTGAAAAGCTTATGAAGTTCATCCCCGGTTCAAATTATATGCAAAGAGCTATTGAACAGCTGATGAGCGACTACTACGTAGAAACAATAAAGCAAATCAGAGATAAGTTCAATGATATAAAAGTAGATAGAACCAGAGTTAAACCTATTTGTAAGGTTACGGGCGAGTTCTGGGCACAGACAACTGAGGGAGATGGTAACTTCAACATGTTCCCCTTCCTCGAAAGAGAAGGCGCGCAGGTGCTTGTAGAGCCTATCGCAACATGGTTGTTATATATGCTTCATCAGGCTAAAAACATGTACCACGATAGAAAAGGCCTGAAAGAAGGTGAAGAGGACCCGAAAGCATATCAAATCGGGAAAAAGATGAAGATGTTCAAGGATTATAAGAAAACGGTCACAATTCTGACAATCGCTGAAAAAGTATTCGAAAGAGAATATAACAGGATCAGAGAGGCATTTGATTTTATGCCTCATGAGCTTGCCAGCCAGCTTGAAATGCAGCGCTTAGGCCATCCATTCTATAATTCAAGAGTAGAAGGCGGCGAAGGACATCTTGAAATAGCTAAAAACATCTATTATGTGAACAAAGAAATGTGCCACATGGTGCTTTCACTTAAACCATTTGGATGCATGCCTTCAACGCAGTCAGATGCAGTTCAGTCAGCGGTAACTTCGGTGTATAAGGATATGATATTTATACCTATCGAAACCTCAGGCGAAGGCGATGTAAACGCTCATTCAAGGGTACAGATGGCTCTTGGAGAAGCTAAAGCAAAGGCTAAAATTGAATTCAAGAAATGCCTTGAAGATTCCGGCTATTCAATCGATGAAATAAAGGCATATATAGATAGCCATGATGAACTCCAGAGGCCGTTTTATCATGTCGGACACCGTAAAGGCGTAATTGGCATCGCCGCCAATTTTGTTCTTGACGTTGCCGGCAAGATGAAAAAAGAAGGAATAAAACCTGTAGTTAAATCAACAGAGGAACAGTTAGCATGAACAAAGATAGCAAAGGCTCATTCGTAATAGTCGCTTATAAGCCTAAACCCGGCAAGGAGGAAAAACTTCTTGAGATCGTAAAGAACCATATTCCGGTTCTTCTCAGTCAAGGGCTCGTTGAAGAGCAGAAATCCATCATTATGCGTTCAAAGAACGGAACAATTCTGGAATGCTTTGAATGGAAATCTGTTGAGGCTGTTGAGATCGCGCACAAAAATCAGGCTGTGCTTGATATGTGGGAAGATTTTGACGATGCCTGCGAGTATGAGACTTTGGCAAACCTAGAAGAATGCAAGAATCTTTTTGCAGGATTCGAACGAATTGAGGGCTATCTTTAAATGATTCATTTGAATAAACAGGTTTATTAATTGAAAAAAATAAAATTAAAATTATAAATGGCTAAACAAAAATCTCCTCTTTATATTGGTTTCGACGTTGGTTCAACAACGGTGAAAGCCGTTGTGATGGATATTGACGAAGATAAAATTCTTTGGTCAGACTACCAGCGCCATGAAACTAAGCAGCCGGAGAAATCTCTGGAACTTGTCAAAGCTTTCGAAGAAGCTTTGGGTAAAGAAGCGTTTAAAGATGCAAGAATTTTCATAACAGGCTCAGGCGGTTCGAATATTGGCCGTCATCTTGGCGCAAAATTTGTTCAGGAAGTAAACGCGGTTTCACTGGCGGTCGAGAAATTCTATCCAAAGACGCTTTCTGTTATTGAGCTCGGCGGTCAGGATGCGAAAATTATCGTGTTCAAAGAAGATCCTGAAACGGGAAAGAAGAAGAAAATTCCTTCGATGAACGATAAGTGCGCAGGCGGCACAGGCGCGGTAATCGATAAAATTAACGCTAAGCTTAAAATTCCTTCTGAGGATCTTTGCAAAATGGGTTATGTCGGACTCCGCCTCCACCCTGTTGCCGGCAAGTGCGGCGTATTTGCTGAAACCGATATAAACGGTTTGCAAAAGACAGGCGTTCCGCCGGATGAACTCATGGCAAGCTTGTTTGAATCTATCATTCAGCAAAATCTTTCTGTGCTCACAAGAGGCCATACGCTTAGGCCGGAAGTATTATTGCTGGGCGGGCCGAATTGTTATATTCAGGGAATGAAAGATTGCTGGAGATACAACATTCCCAAAATGTGGGAAGAAAGAAATGTACAATATGATAAAAACGTTCCCATCGAAGAACTGATTCGCGTGCCTGAAAACGCGCAATACTTTGCAGCCATAGGCGCTATTGAATACGGTAAAGAAGAAGAACCGAATGTAGGCGTTTATAAAGGCTCTGAAGGACTGGAACATTATATCACAGTCGGCAGAGGCGAAGAAAAGAAAAAGATGCTGAAGCTTTCCGGCGGCGGCGGACTTTATAAAACTGAGGACGAGTTGGCAGCGTTCAAAGAAAAATTCAAAGTTCCTAAATTTATTCCCGCTACTTTTAAGCCCGGAGAAGT
>CAZMRG010000212.1:0-3826 GCA_964568655.1 uncultured Ignavibacteriales bacterium
TCCAGCAGATGCTGTGAGCCGGTAACAGTTCTATCCGCGCCGCAGAATTTTATTTTCATATACTAATTCCCATTCCCGCGAACGCGGGAATCCTTTTGTTTTTTTATAATGCCTCTTATTATTTTTATAATTGTTGGCATGAAAATTTATTAATATTGTTAATAATTCAATTTAATTGAATAAATTCTAACTTTAAATGTATTTCTTTTAAAGGTGAAATGGTTTAATTTCGCCGATGCATTCAAAATCACAATTCATATCACCCGTAGAGGTAAAAGAAAGGCTTCAGTCAGGAGCTGATGGCTTCGTTTTGCTGGATATAAGAGACGAACAGGAATATGTAGACTGGAGCATCAAAGGAAGTATGAATATTCCTGTTAATTCCCTTTTGGCAGCCGGAAATGTTAACGGAATCAAGCAAGCGCTAAGCAGACTGCCTAAAGAAAAGGAAATCATAGCGGTGTGCGCCAGAGGAATTAACTCTCAGGTAGCTGCCGAAATACTAAACACAATGGGCTATAAAGCCAGTATGCTGAAAGGCGGTATGAAGGGCTGGAATGAGAATTTCAACATTATTGAGATAGAATTTAAAGAATATACGGTTGCACAGTTTATCAGGATTGGCAAAGGATGCCTTTCGTATATTGTATATTCCAAAAACGATAGATCAGCCTTTGCTGTCGACCCGTCAATTTTCACAGATGAATACATTGATTTCATCCATGAGAAAGGGCTCAATGTAAAATATGTGTTTGATACGCATTCTCATGCCGACCATTTCTCGGGAGCGATGAAGCTTGCAAAAACTTTAGAAGTTTGCTATTATATTAATGCAATAGATGTAGATAGCTCATCCGGTTTAATGTCCATTAAGGATGTATTTCCAATTAGACTTGGAAGCGTTAATGTTGAGTTGATCGAAACGCCCGGACACACTGATGGCAGCGTTTCATTTCTTATAAACAATGAGGCTTTGATTTGCGGTGATTTACTGCTACTTGAGAGTATTGGAAGACCCGATCTGGCCAGAAGCGTTGAGGAGACCCAAAAAGGCGCTGAAAAGCTGTTTAACACGATTCAAAATGAAATCCTTAAACTTAACGATTCGGTTACAATTTTCCCCGCGCATTTTACCAAAACTGAGCTCAGGCCGGTTAAGCTAACGCTCAAGGACTTAAAAGAGTATAACGATTCTTTAACCATTTCAGATAAAACAGAGTTTATTAAGTTTATCACAGAAAATATTCCTGTAACGCCTCCTAATTACCTGGCGATAAAAAGATACAACAAAGCAGGAGTGATAATTCCAATGGATTACGCGGAAGATTTGGAAATCGGACCCAACAGATGTGCAGCAAGGTAATTTTAGACTAGCTTGTTCCCGCCTCTCATCAAGTGCGTGGTAAACTCCAACGGAATGACAAGAAAAAATAGCTCCGTAGAAGCGACATATTAGTAGTATAACAATTATTAAATTCAGAGCCCTTAGGGGTGAAATATGAAATGGATTCCCGCATTCGCGGGGATAACAAAATAATGGATCCCCGCTTTCGCTGGGATAAACTCATAAAAGAATGATGAACTACATCAACGACATCAATCCCGCTACGGGAAAACTGATCAAAAAAATCAAATGCTCTACAAAAGCTGAAATAATCACTGCTGTCAAAAATGCAAAAAAAGCATTGCCGGCATGGAGCGCAATGACGCTGGCTGAGCGCAGCAAACGGCTTGAAGCGGTCGCAAAAGAATTTGTCAAGCATAAAGAACGTATTGGCAGGATTATCACCGATGAAATGGGGAAACTTTATAAATCAGCGGTTGGAGAAACGCATGCCGTTGCTTATGGTATCCGTGAGACCATTGAGCAGGCTAAAGAAGCTTTGAAAGTCGAGAAACTCAAGGAAGAAGATCTGGTCACTGAGCTGCACAGAACCCCCATTGGCGTCTGCGCAGTTATTACGCCTTGGAATTTTCCGGTCAGCATGCCTGAGACATTACTCTCTCCTGCCCTCTTAGCGGGCAATACCGTTGTGTTCAAACCATCAGAACTTGTGCCGCTGACAGGAGCGGCAATGTTTGAATTATTCAACAAACATCTTCCTAAAGGAGTTATTAATCTTCTGCAGGGCGCTGATGAAGTCGGCAACGAGCTTATTCACGCAGATATTGATATGATAGCATTTGTAGGCTCGCAGGCAGTTGGCAAGCACATTATGAACGCTGCAAGCGGCAAGCTTAAACGAATTGTTCTTGAGCTTGGCGGAAAGGACCCAATGATAGTGCTAAATGACGCCGATCTGCAAAAGGCGGCTAACTTTGCCGTCAATGGCTCTCTTAGAAATACCGGCCAGGTTTGCGTATCTGTTGAAAGGATTTATGTTGAGCAAAAAGCTGCGCCGAAGTTTATAGCGCTTGTTAAAGAAGGAGTTAAGAATTTTAAATACGGCAACGGTTATGATGAGAATGTTCAAATGGGACCGCTTGTAAGCGAGCGTCAACGGGAAAATGTTTTATCTCAGGTAAAGGAAGCTGTTAAGAACGGCGCTAAGCTGGAATCCGGCGGCGGCGAAGTGAATGATAACGGCGGATATTTTATGGAACCAACTTTGCTAACAAATCTTTCGCATAAACACAGGATCATGAATGATGAAACATTCGGTCCGGTGGTTTGCGTACAGACAGTTAAATCAGAAGATGAAGCTGTTGAACTGGCAAATGATTCGCCGTTCGGACTCGGCGCAACCGTGTGGACCAAAAATAAAAAGAAAGGGCTTGATATAGCCCGTAAAATTGAATCAGGTATGATAGGCGTTAACCAGGGTATCGGCTCAGTTTCTGGCACGCCATGGGTAGGCGTTAAACAAAGCGGATACGGATTTATAGGCTCTGTGGAAGGAATACGGCAATTTACAGTACCAAGAAAGATCAGTTACAGAAAATAGCTTTTATTCCCTTATCTCATTTTATCTACAAAAGCCATGCTGAGCATAATGCTCATTGCAATTACACCCACAAAGAGGATAATCATAGCAAGTTTATTCTTTGCATTTGTTTTGCTGAATCTTAGAAGCAGGTAGCCTGCCAGCAAATTCAATAATCCCCAGAGTACATTTACCAGAGGCGATGAAAGTCCTTTCCCCGGCGGATTCGCAAACGGCGACGGAAAAGGATTCCCGGAAATTCCATTTACATAATGCGGAACTGCATTTGCAAGAAACAAGCCTGCAAATAATGCAGCAATATAATGATACCATTTCATTGTGGTATTCTTAGGCGTGGTTGTGTCTTCCATAATTCCATTCGTTTTTAATGATTATGAAAGCATAATAATTGAAAAATTCCGTGATTTCAACGGCGAAAAAGCTAAGCTGGAAACCGATGGCGGAGATGTGAAACGGTACCAAGAAGGGTCAGTTACAAAGTTTAAAATTTTCGCTATATTTGTACATATTACCTTAGAGAAGAGAATCCTTTTTTTGTAAATTTAATTCATAGAAGAATTATGCGGACCTTAGTTATTCTCATCGTTTTGATTCTTATATCATCCAAAAATATTTATTCTCAACAAGAAATAGAGGCTGGTATTTTTTCTCCTATTTCGGAAATGTACTCCAATAACTATTTGACCGGCTCTAATTCGGGTATGGGAAATACAGGAATTGCCTCTGAAAACGGTATTGGTAGCTCTAGCCTAAATCCAGCTTCATTTGTTCAGAAAAATAAGTTTGATCTGAACATTCAATATACCGTAAAGACGATTCAACCGTGGAGCGAACCCTATCTTTACAGTTCCGAAATGGAAATGAGACAAAACTGGTTTTTT
>CAZMRG010000213.1:0-3792 GCA_964568655.1 uncultured Ignavibacteriales bacterium
TTAATAAACTTAGACCCAATATTTGACAATGATGCCAAAGCTGTTTTAATCAAAGCTATGTTATATGATGGAAAGGGAAAAATAGATGAAGCACTTAATGAGTATGATAATTTTATAAAAGACAATAAGCTGAATAATAAAATTTTGGCAGGTATAGTCAACATGCTTGCAGGAATTTTGTGCAGAAAAGATGACAGGTATAAAACTGCAGAAGAGTATTTTGAAAATGCAAAAGTGTTTTTGGAGATAGATGCTAGATTTTGTGGGATACTGGAGTCAAATTTTGGGGCCCTATATTTCCTCAAAGATGATTTTGATAATGCTATAAAACATTATGAAATTGCTAAAACAATTTTTGAAAAACAGGCGAATTGGAATGTTGTTTCACGAATTAACCTGAATCTTAGTGAAATAGAAAGCGACAGAGATGCTAAATTGGGAAGATATGGCGGCAAGAGTTTTGATTTGAGAAGAGATGCAATTAAATTAAAACAAAGAAATGAATTTGAAATTATTGACTATTATAAGTTATACGGTTTAGATAATTATGGATATCAGCTTTTTAAACTCTATTGTAAGCAAGATAATGAACTGTCGTATATTTTCAGAGAAGGTTACGAGTATTTTAGAAGTGCCGAAATATTGTGTGATAAGATTGGAGATATAGTTGGAAAAAGACAAATCAAGCATTCCTCGGCCACCAGCTTATACTTATTCGAAAAATCAATAAACGATTCTGGGTTATATGTTCAATCATTAAGCGATTTTATTCAACTGAGCGATAAAGATGGAATAAAATCAATTGCTAATTTGGGGTTATCAACTAAAAGTTCAGAAAAATTTCTTAGAGTATTACAGTGGTCATATGATATCAAAGGAGATAGAAGAGCAGAAATTGGCCGATTAATTTTTTATAAAGAATTTGCAGAATATCTTTCATTTGAAGATGTTGCTAAAGTTTTTAATATTTTGATGGAGAATGAAACAAAAGGCTATAATTTTACTAACACGTTTGATTATGGAAGATATTCAATTTACGCTTTCAAAGAAATTGCGATGAGGTTGAACAGAAATCAAACAAAGATATTATTAAAAAAAATTCTTGTTAATATTGTCCAAGATAGTCGTTTTGTTTACGATGAAAATATGGACCTATTGGCTTATCTCAACTTTGCTTTGTTGAACAAAAAAGAAATAGAGAATATATTATATGCAACAGAATTACTTCTAACTAAAGTCCAAAACAAATATGACATTTTCTGGATTTGGCAAAATATTGTGCAGTTTAGTAAAATTGATGGCATTAAACAAATTGTTTTTGATTGCATGGAAAGAGTATATAATCATGAAAAGGATCTATGGATTGACATAGCATTATCAAACTCTTTATTTAAAGGAGTAAGAAAGAACAATATGGATAAGTATCTTGTTAATTCCTTTTGTGAGGTATTAGATAGCGAAAGGGAAAGGGAAACTCTAAATAGTTATGGTGGAGGAGGTTTCAATATCAGCGATATATTGCGCAGAATTTATAGAGATGTCAGTTCAAGATTAAAAAACAAAATTCTGAGTTGTCTATTTGATTATCTGTCTAGTAACAATCTATTACCAATTAAAAGAAGTAAAGCTATAAATGCAATAACTGCTTTGGGCAATGAAACTATTCGAGCCAAAAGAAAAGAACTACATAAGTTGCTGATTGCTATTATAAACGATGATTTTGGAGAAATAAAGGATAGATATAATGAGAAAGATTCTTTCATGCAAGGAGGTTTTGATTACAAGAAATTAAAGGCAGACGCATATGCATGTTTAGCCACGACTGCTTTTATGGATTCGGACTTTTTGCTAGATGGACTTTTAAATCTACTATCAGAGGATATAAAAGACATGACCCTTGAGTCGATTATTAGAGGGTTAGGTGAACTTGGAAATAGTATTAAAAAGAATAATAGAATAATGGAGATGATTATTAATTTGTTGTTTCAGTATTGCAATGTTGAGAACTTAAGAATAGTCAATCTTACAATTTATTATCTCTCACGCTTGATAATTTTTGTGGATGTAAGTTACCTAAAGCTATTCGTTATAAGATTAACCCAACTAAAGAAAAATGATAATCCCAATGTGAGATGGCAAGTCGCAAATGCATGTCGATTTTTGAAAGAAAAAGAGAATACACAAATATTAGTTGAACATCTTACGAAAGAACTAAACGGCGACATAAGTTATGATGTAAGATCAGAGATTAGTAAAATAGTTGGATAAATAGAATTAAGGAAAATTTGCTATTTTTGGATATAATAAATAAAGAAAATCTACAATTGTTTTAACTATGCACTAAATCATTTCATTGTAACAGATTCTTATTTTATTTAAATTTGTAAATAATTCACAAAAAGATAGGTTTTTGCACGCCTTTTATCAATACCAGGCGCGGTTCACCAATTCACTATTCGCAATTACCTATTTCACTATTTCGCTATTTAACTATCTCACTATTTATAATTATGTCACAATCTGAATATGATGTTGTAGTAGTCGGCGGCGGCGTAGGCGGTTACACGGCTGCCATACGCGCTGTACAGCTTGGTTTTAAAGTTGCATTGATCGAGTCGGCCAGACTCGGCGGTATATGCTTAAACTGGGGCTGTATCCCGTCAAAATCGCTGCTAAAAGCGGCTGAGCTTATGCACACGCTCAAAAAAACAAAAGAGTTTGGAATCACGTGCGATAATATCGCGTTTGATTTCCCTGCGGTAATAAAACGCTCGCGCGATATCGCGGATAAGTCTGAAAAAGGCGTTCAGTATCTGATGAAAAAGAATAAAATTGCTTACATTGTCGGGTTTGGAAAGATCCTGAAAGGCGCTGACGGAGATAATACTGTTGAAGTAACTAAAGACGGCGCGGTTGTAGAAGAAATTAAGGCTAAGCATATAATAGTCGCGACCGGCTCGCGCGCAAGGGCGTTTCCGGGAATGAACGTTGACGGAAAGAAAGTGCTTTCATTTATGGAAGCTATCGTGCTGGATAAAATACCGGAGAGTATGACAATAATAGGCGGCGGCGCGATCGGCGTTGAGTTTGCTTATTTCTGGAGCTCGTTCGGCGTTAAGGTTACAATAGTTGAAATGATGGACCAGCTTCTTCCGGTTGAAGATAAAGAGCTTACCGACGTGTTGGGCAGGGAGTTCCGCAAACTTGGTATAACTGCTTTACTTGGAACCAAAGTTGATGAAATTAAAGTCGAGAAGAAAGCCCCCAACAGCAAGAGCGAAGTTGTGAAAACAAAAGTCTCGGGCAAAACAAACGAAGTGATTGAATCGGACCATGCATTAGTCGCAGTAGGTTTTGCGGGCAACGTTGAAAACATGGGGCTTGAAGAAGCAGGCGTTAAGGTTGAGAAAGGCTTTATAAAAGTTGACGCGAATTACAAAACAAATATTGACGGCATTTATGCCGTTGGCGACGTTAACGGTCCGCCATGGCTTGCGCACGTTGCATCAGCTGAAGGCATAAACTGCGTTGAAAAAATTAAAGGCCTGGATACGCCCGATATAGATTATAATTGCATTCCCGCTGTCACATTTTGCCAGCCACAGGTTGCATCAGTGGGACTGACGGAGAAAAAAGCACGGGAAATGGGTTATGATATAAAGATAGGCAAGTTCCCGTTTTCAGCAAGCGGCAAAGGCCGTGCTATAGGCGAAACTGCGGGTCTTGTTAAAGTAATATATGATGCAAAATATGATGAGCTGATCGGCGCGCATGTTTGCGGCAGCGAAGCAA
>CAZMRG010000214.1:0-3750 GCA_964568655.1 uncultured Ignavibacteriales bacterium
AGAAATAGAGAAATAGAGAAATAGAGAAATAGAGAAATAGAGAAATAGAGAAATGGTGAAATAGAGAAATGGTGAAACAGGACGGACCTATTAAAACAAATATTTTAGTAATCAGTAATTAGACATTAGTAATTATTCAAGGTTTTCTTTACTGTTCCCGGTCCAGTTAATCAATCCCTGCTGTACCTGCGCCGAAACTTGTGACCATGGATACCTCAACGGATTTGAATCATCGCCAAATAAAATGTATTGCTGAGAAGCATCCTTTGACCTGATATCAACAATTACTGTATATCGTTCCATTTTTGGATCAATGTGCAGATCATCCTGAAGCTTCACGAATATAGGGTCATCATCCGCATCGGCGAGTATCCTGAAATAAGTCCACTTTTTTGCAGATGGTCCCTTAACGGACGAATGCTTTGAAGATGTACATGAAGTAAAAATTAATGCAAGCGCTAAAACGATAGCTAATGAAATGTGTTTACGCAAGTATATTACCCGGTTTAATTATCAGTGAAATTTTTAGCAGTAAAAGTATTTATTATATCCTTCTTGGCTGGCAGTATTTCCAGAAAAATTACTCTTTGATGAGCTTATCAATAATATCAATAGTTTTTATCCCGTCTGCTTCGGCGTTAAAATTTGTTATTAACCTGTGCCGCAATACTGGTTTCGCCACTTTCTTAACGTCATCAATTTCAGGCGAGTATCTTCCGTATAAGATTGCATTAGTTTTAGCGCCAAGTATCAGGTATTGTGAAGCTCTTGGACCCGCGCCCCAGCTTAACCAGTCTTTTATATACTGAGGTGCATCAGGACTGCTTGCACGTGTCTTGTTAACAAGTTTAACAGTGTAATCTATTACATTATCGGCAACCGGCACTCTTCTTACTAATTCCTGCAGCGCAATTATTTCTTCCTTCTTGAGCACAATTGAAAGCTGCGGTGTGTACATGCTGGTCGTATATTTAATAATATCCATCTCTTCGCTCTTACTGGGATAATCAAGCCAAACATTGAACATAAATCTATCCAGCTGCGCTTCCGGCAGGGGATAGGTGCCTTCATGCTCAATGGGGTTCTGAGTAGCGAGAACATAGAACGGCTCATCTAAAGTATAAGTCGTTCCTGCGGCTGTAACTTTATGCTCCTGCATAGCTTCAAGCAAAGCAGACTGTGTTTTTGGGGGAGTCCTGTTTATTTCATCCGCTAAGATCATATTTGCAAACACAGGCCCTTTTATGAACTTGAATCCCTTAGCGCCTGTGGTCATATCTTCTTCTATTATTTCAGTTCCGGTAATATCCGATGGCATTAGATCAGGCGTGAACTGTATCCTGTTAAACTTCAGTTCCAAAACATCGGCAAGCGTTTTTACAAGCAGCGTTTTTGCAAGTCCGGGAACGCCGACAAGCAGGCAATGCCCGCGGGAAAGAATAGCGATAATTATCTGGTCAATCACGCTTTCCTGCCCGACTATTACTTTTGCAACTTCTTTTTTTAGTTCGCTGTATTTTTGGTTAAGATATTTTACCAGCTCAACGTCATTGTAGCTTTTTGACGTTGGCTCTCCGTTTGTCGCCGTTGTTTGTTTTATTGTTTTTTCCTGCATTGTTTTCAATATCCCTTATCGCGGGAGTTTTATTTTTCAATCACCGTTTGTTGAGGGCGAATTAATAATGATTACTCGGTTTTCTTACCCTCGGCATCGTACACTTCAACGTTTCCAAATCGTTTCATTTTTTCTTTTATCGCTTTTGAATCTCCTGAAACCACTATATACACATTTTCAGGGTGTATGTATTTCTTTGCGGCTTCAAGCACGTCTTTTTTTGTTATCTTATTTATAGCGCTTATATACGTACTGTAATAATTCTTAGGGAGATCGTACATTTTAAGATTAATCACTCTTGTAGCCACCGCATTTGCAGTTTCAAGCTGCAATGGGAACACACCAGTCAGGTAATTTTTCACTGTCTGGAGCTCATCATCCGTTACTTCTTCGCTAACAATCCCGTTAAGCTCTTCAATGATCAGCCCTATGGCTGAGTCGGTTACTTCATTTCTAACATCGGTATCGACTGAAAAATCGCCCGGCTGAAGCCTGACAGTAAATCCGCTTCTGGCGCCATATGTAAAACCATGTTTTTCACGCAAATTGTAATTAATCCTTGACCCAAAATAACCTCCCAGTATCGTGTTCAATACTGAAACTGCAATATAGTCAGGATTGTTCCTTGCGATTCCGATATGCCCAATCCTTAGATTTGACTGAACCGCGCCGGGTTTATCGGCAATATATACGTTTTTATTTGAAAACTCATTTATTATATCGCCGGCATACCAAAGCCCCGGGTTATTAGGCGGATCTTTATGAGGCATTGTAGAAAACCTTTCGGAAACTATCCTGATCGCTTCTTCCTTAGAAATAGCCCCAACAAAAGCCAAAATCAGGTTCTTACTGCTGTAATTATTTTTGTAAAAATCTTCTATATCAGTTTTGGTCAGATCCTTAATTGAAACTTCTGTGCCGTCTGAAGGAAATGCATACGGGTTTTTTTCGAAAACTACTCTGTTAAAAAGCCTGTCGCTTAGAGAACCCGCATCATCTTTACTCTGTATAATCGATGATATCCTCTGTTCCTTTGCCCTGTCAATTTCTTCCTGGTCAAATACAGGATTCAGCGCAACATCGGCCAGAATGTCTATAGCTTTATCGAGGTGTTTCTTTAAACATGAAAGAGAAACATAGCTCCCGTCCCAATCGCAGCCGGCAGATATATTTGCTCCGAGAAAATCAATTTCCTCCGCAATTTGAGTAGCTGAACGGTTCTTTGTGCCTTTAGTAAGAAGGTCTGCGGTTATAGAAGCGAGCCCGAATTTGCCGTTGTCGATGTATGAGCCGGCATTTTTAAAAACCAACCGGACTGAAACAACCGGTATTTTATAATTTTCTATTACAAGCAGGTTTATTCCGTTTGCCAGAGTAGTATCAAAGTAATCGGGAAAGTGTACATCTTTCGGACTTCCGGATTTTGGAGGTTTACTTCTGTCAAGCTCCTGCGCTATTATAGTATTCGTCATAATCAATATTAAAAATAGGTAAAAAAAAGTTCTTGAAAAATTCATCTGTCAGAAATTGTTATTCAATTTTCTTTCGGAAGGTAGTGGAGCGCTACCCTGTTGTTCCTAGTAAGATATTTCAGGGCTGCGGCTTTTATCTCTTCTCCGTTTATCTTATCGTACTTTTTCACATTTGTGTTTATCAGCTCAGGGTCGTTAAAAAACATTTTATAATGAGAAAGCTGATCAGCCTTCGAGAGCAAAGTCTGTTTCCTGTATGTGTATCTTGATTCGATCCTGTTCTTGATCTTTTGAATTTCGTTTTCCTTAGCGCCGCCGGAAACCAGTTCATCTACTATCCTGTCAATCTCTGCCGCAGTTTTCTCAACGGATTTTCCCGGCATTAAAATTGCATAAACATAAAGCACGCTTGCCTGTTCCTTCGGGTCAATGTAACATCCTGCTTCGGAACAAAGCTGCTTATCATATATAAGTGATTTGTAAAATCTTGAGCTATCGCCTGATGAAAGTATATCGGTTATCAGGTCAAGCGTGAAATAGCTGCCCCGGTTTTCTGCGGGGGTTCTGTATCCAATGAATATTCCCGGGCACTGAACGTTGTCAAAAATAACGTCTTTGATCTCAGAGCCGGGGTCTTCTTCAAGGAACTCTTTTCTGATAACA
>CAZMRG010000215.1:0-3713 GCA_964568655.1 uncultured Ignavibacteriales bacterium
AGATATTTATAAATATTTCACCGAAATAATTGTATCTGTTGATGGAGCTAATGCCGATACGCATAACAGGATTAGAGGCTTAAACTCATTTGACCAAATTCTAAAAGGTATTCAAACTGCTGTATCCTTGCCGAACCGAGGTCAGATATCAATCCGTTCGGTTGTGCAAAAAAGTAATTTCCGGCAGATTAAAGAAATTGTAAAACTTGCCAAATCGCTTGGAGTAAACCGTGTTTCATTTCTTTCTGCTGATGTTGCCTCCGACGCTTTCGGGCGCGATACGCGCGGCGCAGTTTCCGGCACCGAAAGTATTTTGCTCGATGAAAACGAAGTCAAAGAGTTCAAAGAAATTGTTACAGGAATGTTCACTGAGTTTGCGGAAGATTTTTCAAGCGGGTTTATATCAGAATCGCCCGCCAAGGTACTCCGCTTAGTGGATTACTTTGAAGCATGCCTCGGCAAGTCTGATTATCCTATAAACACATGCAATGCGCCGAACGTATCGGCGGTAATTACTTCAACCGGCGATGTGCATCCATGCTATTTTTTACCATCATACGGAAATATCAGGAAAACCTCGCTCAGGGAATTGATTAACAGCGCATCAATTAAAGATACTAGAGTAAAAGTTAAGAATTACGAACTAGAAAGATGTAAAACCTGCGTTTGCACGCTTAAAGTAACTTCAAAAGCAGCTCTTTATGATAAGTTTTAATTTTATGTCATTCAAGTGTAGGCGGGAATCTTGGTTTTTAAGCGCAGTTAGCTATCTTTGTACCCGGTTTACTAAATTGCCGTTGTTTGCGTTATCACCAACAACCATTTGTTTTGATTTATCTGCATGAAGCTTAACCTCATACTTCGCATTTGTCTCGTAGCCGCTCTCATTATATTTTCTTTATACTCCATTCTTAAAATTCCAAAATTAACGTACGGCTTTGCGGCATATTACACTTCATCAAGAATGGTTCTTGAGGGCGAACAGCTTGCCAAACAGTATGACTTTGATTATTTCAATTCAAAGATAAAAGAGTACGGCTTTAATAATATTCAGGATATGCCCAACAACCTGCCGAGCAATGTTTTTGTTATGCTTCCTCTTGCGTGGATGGAACCCGGCGCTGCAAAAATTACATGGGGTATTTTATCAATTTTGTTTTTGGGAGCCTCAGTTTTGCTTTTGCTGAAATCATTTGATATAAAGCCCTCGTCTGTTCTGGGATTAATTTTTATGATATTCTCCCTGCTCTTTTATCCCGTTTACCATAATATTGCGCTCGGGCAGATCTACCTTTTGCTTCTGTTTCTGTTTTCGTTATCCATGTATTTTATAAAGCAAAAAAAATACGACTCATCTTCCATCTTCCCTGCGCTAACGGTTGTATTTAAGGGTTATGGTTTCTTATTGCCAATATGGTTTCTTGTCCGGAAAAAATCCAAAGCGTTTTTCATTTGCACAGGCGCCGTTGTTCTGATGATTCTCATAAGCGTTCCGGTCCTGGGATTTGAATCATGGCGCGTTTTTGCGGGAGTTATCAAGCCGTATTTGCTGCAAAATGACGCCTCTTCAATGACCGTTTACCAAACCGTAAGCGGATTTCTGAAACACATGTTTGTATTTGACGAAAAATGGAACCCGTTTCCTATAACCGGTTTACCCCATGATACAGTTTTCATTTTTTCCGCTTTGATAAGTCTCTGCATCATTTATTTCTTTTTCAAAAGCGCATATAAGGCTGATGATGACACTCATTCAGTTCTGATCTCTTACGCGTTAATATTAGGCGTTTCCGTTATAACCGCGCCGCTGGCTGAGGATTACCATTACGTGCTGTTTCTTCCGTTAATTTTCGGACTTGGTAAAAACTTATTTACCGGAGGCATTGATAAATTAACAATCCCGCAGATCATATTTATATCCGCAATAGTCCTGATGGCATTGCCGCTTGACCTTAGATTTTTCTATTTAGAAAAACCGCCGCTTGTTTTGCTCGCATACTTCAGGCTTTATGCGGGTATAGCGCTGCTGCTACTAGGCGCCTTTGAAATTAAGAGTCGCACTCTCCTTTTTGCATTGCATAGCGAATAAAAACCGGGAATTTTTGTACGTTAATTAAGATCAATCCTTTAATGCTGTATATTATTGAGGCTTAAAACATGGTTAAAACGCTTTTTTCCTCCGGATTACAAATTTCCATCCTCATTCTATTATTTTTCTCTCACTTATCATTTTCTCAAAGCCCTTTTACGCTTGGCGTAAAAGGCGGGTTTAACTTCAACGAAAATATCATTTCTGGCGAAAGCATAGCTAATCACTCTACAGGCTTTAATAGAATTGGTTTAGATTTTGGCATAACGTCATCGCTGCATGTATATAAAGACTTCATGCTTTTGGCGGATGCTATTTACATTGTGCGCAGCACGAATTATGATCTTAGCTGGGCTGTACCCAGTTCACATATAGCTTTTGCTGATTATATTTCTGTAGATGCCCTTCCCGCTGTTAAATTTAATAATCAGTTTGCTTCGCTATATTTATTCCTTGGCCCGCGCCTCGAGACTTTGCTGAATTATGACAAAACAATTTTTATCGGCAGCGGCGTTGACGATAAACCGGATATGAATATAATCACATTCGGGTTTGTCGCAGGTATTGGAATCGAAAAACAAGTTTCGAAACACAGTGTGTTAAACTTTGAACTAAGGTACGGCAGGGATTTGACAAGCAGCGGCAAGACGCCTACATTTGTTAGCAATGACCGTGATTACTACAAAAACAGTTCATTTGATTTTCTGGTCGGATTGAGTTTCAATCTTGGAAGAGATAAAAAATAGTTTTACGTTATGTCAGGTCTTCCTGACCTGAGCACGCCGTTAGGCGGACAGGAATCCGAAGGATTCGATATTTAAATGTTTTATTTAGACTTCGTCAGACGTGTCAGGCCTGACATAACCATTAACTTCTATTAAAATGAAATTACTAATTGCGTTCATCATTTTATCGCTAACCTTAAACAATATTTGTTATTCCCAGGTTTTTGCCGGATATGGATTTAAAGCCGGCATGGTATCAGCATATCACGTAATGATTACAAACACTCATGAGAGTAACTCCAATATTTCCAGGATTGGATTTAATGCAGGTTTGTTTGGAGAGTTTTATAAAATAAAGACATTCTCTTTAAACTTTGAAATTGATTTCATTCAGAAAGGAGGCGATAATGGAGGTAACGATTACTCAACATTAAACTTGATATCGGTTCCACTATCAGCAAAGTTTACTCTTGATATTATTAAGGACAGGTCCGGTTTTTATTTTCTTTTGGGTCCAAGAGTTGATATCCTATTGAGTAAAAAAGAGAGTTTGCATTTGCCGGGAGAGTATTTACATGTAAATCCCGTGAATTTTGGAATATCTGTTTCAATGGGAACGGAAATCAGAATCTCAAAGAAAAACTCACTTCTATTTGAGGCAGGATTTTCACCGGATTTAACCACTTATCCGGCTCAATTTGGGAATCTTTTAACTACATACAATATAAGAAATATATCTTTTGAATTTAAAACCGGATTAAAGTTTAACCAGTTGTGAAATTAACAACCATGTCCTGTAACTTACGCCTATTTATCGTTGATGAAATGTGTATGTGCAATTAGTGGTTCGACCCGATAGGGGTCGTATGTTTGTAGACAGTTATTCTATAAACGTTCGA
>CAZMRG010000216.1:0-654 GCA_964568655.1 uncultured Ignavibacteriales bacterium
GCGTTCACTCTCCAGAAATACTGAGTAGAAGTATTCAAAATAAACGTTGGACATTGAAGCTGTGATTCCGTAATAGAGCCTGAATCTAACAGAATATTTGTGAAACTTGAATTTCCCGATATTTGGATCTTGTAGAATTCAGCTGTGGGCACGTCATCCCAGTCAAAAAGAGGGAGGAACGCCTGGTTTGTTGAACTGTTTGGCGGAAGCAGCAATGTTGGCGCGGCAGGCGGAGCCAGTATTACTCTGAATCGCCATGTTGTAGACCACGGACTTTCGCCGCCGGATATATTGGCGATAACACGCCAGTAAAAATAAATCCCAGTAGGCAATGAATTGGAAGAGATTTGGAGTTGGGTGGTAGATATACCTGATGAATCTGTAACCATAGTGCCTGCAAAGTTTGCATCTAACGAAACCTGAACCCTGTAATTTACAGCTCCTTCAAAACTGTTCCATATCAGTATTGGCGAGCCTGCCTGGGTAGTTGTCTCGTTAGGCGGGCTGTTTAGAACCGGGCCGGTTGGCGTTTGAGTATTATTTGGCGGCGGAGTAACTACTGCATTATCCTTACAATCCTGAAACAGAACAAGCAGAACAGAAAAACAAAAGTAAATTGCCAATTTTTGAATGTTCATTTTCCCTGAATTTTGC
>CAZMRG010000216.1:664-3707 GCA_964568655.1 uncultured Ignavibacteriales bacterium
TACTTTTAATGCCTCAAATTTATGATTAAATTATTTTGTTTTATACTCTTTAATCATTACCCAAAACTTATAGTCCGGAGCGCTTTGAAGGCAAAAACCTCCGATTATTTCCCGTTTTTCAGTTTATCTTCAAGGTCCCTTAACTCTTTTTCCTTTTTTAAAAGCTCCTGTTCCCTTAGTCTCAAAGTCATTTCTCTTTTGTCAATATTCTTTTCCCAGTCAGTTTTGTCCCAATAACCAATATCTTCAAAATATCCTTTGAATAAAAAATTGTGCTTTAACGCTTCCATATTTTGAGTAAAGCTGAAAGAACCGTCTTCTAAATTCTTTGTTGTGTTATTGGCGTTTCTTATAACCTCCTTTAAATTATTTGCAAATACTGTATCTGACAGCAGAGTGCCTGCAACGCTCTCGCCGGTATTTATTTTTCGGGTAACTTCTGCGATGTCTCCTGTGATACTTTTTACCTGTTTGGCAAGTTCGCCGATATCCCCCGACACGTTGTCTATTGTTCCCGTGATCTTCTGGAAAACAATTTTTATCTGGCCAGAATACCCTGCAAATCCCCGCATAGTTGAATCTACGTCATTGTATAGGCTTTTATCGTTAACAAGCTGGCCAATGGTTCCCTCGCCGTTATTTACCTTTGCGACGATCAATGCCAGGTCCTTCGTCAAGCTGTCGGCATTTTCTCCCGTATGTTTCAGGCTTCTCATAATGTCTTCAGTCTCAACCGGCGGAATTGTAGGCAGCGCGTCATTTTCTTTAACGCTTGGAATATCTTTGCTGCCGGCAATGATCTCAATGATCTTATTACCTACCAGTCCTTCTGAACTTACAGAGGCTTTTGAATCTTTTTTAATAAAATCCTGGACTTTCTTTTCTATCGTCATTGTAACAATAACTGTTCGGGCTTCTTTGATCTCAATACCGTCAACAGTACCAACATTTATACCGTTAAATCGCACTGAAGCCCCTTCCTTAAGCCCGCTTACTTTTTCAAAAACTGCCTGCAGTTTAAAAGTAGGAGTGAATAAATTCTCTTTGCTGCCGATAATAAATATGGCCACTACGAAGAGTATAAGCCCCGAAGCTATGAACAGGCCTACAGCTAATTTTTTGTTTTTACTGGGTTCCATAATGCAATCCCTTATATTATTTTATTAATTTTATTTCAAATAAATCTCTATTCTCAAGGATTCTGTTTTTGGATCGTTTCCTCGCTGAAAAATGACCTGACAAATTCGTTATCTGATTTTTCAAGATTTTCATAAGTGTCTGATATTATATACTCACCGTCTTTTAACACAGAAATTCTATCGGCGACAATTTTAGCGCATATCATATCATGAGTTACAACAATTGAAGATACTTTATATTTATCCTGCATCTGCCTTATCAAGTGACTGATATCTCTCGTTGTTTCCGGGTCGAGACCTGTTGTCGGTTCATCCCAAAGCATAATTGATGGGTTCAATATTATAGTTCTTGCAACGCCGACTCTTTTGCGCATCCCTCCGGAGAGTTCAGATGGCCATTTATCTACCGCTTCTTCCAATCCAACATCAGTCAGAACTTCCATCACTTTTTTATTGACTTCGTCTTTTGACAGGTTTGAATGCCTGACCAGTGGAAATTCAAGATTTTGCCTGACTGTCATAGAGTCATAGAGAGCGCCTGCCTGGAATACAAAACCGATTTTCTTCCTGATGGCCTGTAGTTCGAGGTATGAAAGTTCTGGGATTTCTTTTCCGAGAACATTTATACTTCCTGAATCCGGTTTTATTAGGCCCACTATACATTTCAGCGTAACTGATTTTCCTGTGCCGGATTTGCCAAGCGTCACAACCGTTTCACCCTCGTTTACGAACAGGTTAATGTTCTTTAGTATCTCATTTTTCCCGAAGGATTTTTTGAGATTCTGAATATTTATTACTTTTTTCCCCGGTTCGTTCATTACCTGTCAGAATATTATATTTGAAATTTGCACGGCTACCATATCTAATACTATGACCATGAGTGAAGCGACTACAACAGAGGTATTTGCAGCTATGCCAACGCTTTCAGTCCCCCTATCGGCATTATACCCTTTGAAACATCCTACCATACCGATTGCATATCCGAAAAAGAATGTTTTGATTGTCGGCGGAATAAGATCCTGGAATGCAAGCGAATTGAAGATCTGGCTATAATAAAACCTTATTGAAATATCGCTCTGAATGTTCAGCGCAAGGTAACCGCCTAACGATGCGATTGCATCGGCATATATTATCAGAAGCGGAATCATCAGCGTGGTTGCTATTACTCTTGTTACAACTAAATATTTGAACGGGTCGCACGCTGAAACTTCCATAGCGTCAATCTGCTCAGTCACTTTCATAGAGCCAAGCTCAGCTCCTATTCCCGAACCGATCTTCCCCGCGCAGATTAAACCAATAATTACAGGGCCAATTTCCCGAACGAGGCTTACTGAAACCATAGCGGGGATCAGCGATGTAGCGCCAAACGGCTTAAGCGTGGGCACAGCCTGCAAAGCCAGCACAAACCCTATTATAAAACCTGTTATGCCTACAAGCGAAAAAGATTTGTTGCCAATTTCGTAAAATTGTCTCAGAATTTCCCGGAATTCATATGGCGGCTTAAGAAATTCTTTAAAGAATTGCTTTGAAAAATCATATAGCCCCCATATTTCAACCAGGACCTTCTGAAACGCTTTTGGGATTATGTCAAACAATTTAACCTCATAATTAGTTTGATCAATATTTTCTTCTGATATTTACGTCTATAAACGGATTTGCAAACCCAATTATCAAGCCGAAAGAAATATCGGTTATATCAGGCTTGGCTTTACTTAACATGAAAGTATGCCTGATCTTTATATGCGGATAGAATAAAAGTTTGTCGTTCCTAAGTGAAAAACCATATGTGAGCTCCGGAAACACGCCGCCGCCTTCAAAATCATTGAAATATCCCCCGCCTACTGAAACAACGCTCGTACCCTGAAGCATATGAGAAGGCTCAATTTTATTATCCAATAAGAAGT
>CAZMRG010000217.1:0-3589 GCA_964568655.1 uncultured Ignavibacteriales bacterium
GGATACACTCCGAATGATATTAACGAAGTAATACTCGTCGGCGGTTCTACAAGGATCCCTAAAGTTCAGGAAGCTGTTAAGAGCCTGTTCGGAAGAGAGCCCCATAAAGGGGTTAATCCTGATGAAGTTGTCGCTGTAGGCGCGGCTATCCAGGGCGGCGTATTAACCGGCGACGTGAAAGACGTGCTGCTTCTTGACGTAACTCCGCTATCGCTTGGCATCGAAACACTCGGCGGCGTTATGACAAAAATGATTGACGCTAATACGACTATCCCGACAAAGAAGACTGAAATATATTCTACGGCTGCTGCAAACCAGTCGCAGGTAGAAATTCATATTCTTCAGGGCGAGCGCCCAATGGCGAACGATAACAGGACGCTGGGTACGTTTGTTCTTGACGGAATTCCGCCTGCTCCGCGCGGTATACCGCAGATCGAAGTGACTTTTGATATTGACGCTAACGGTATTTTACATGTTGCGGCAAAAGATAAAGCCACAGGAAAAGAGCAGTCGATAAAGATAACTCACTCCAGCGGCCTGAGCGATGCTGAAATTGAAAAAATGAAACGCGATGCAAAGGAACATGAATCGGATGATAAGAAAAAGAAAGAAGAAGTCGAAATAAAGAACCAGGCGGACCAACTTGTGTTCACGAGTGAGAAGAACCTGAAAGAATTCGAAGGTAAGCTTTCAAGCGAAACTAAGATGAAGATAGAGACCGCTGTCAGCAAGCTGAAAGAAGCTCAGAAGGGTACGAACATTGAAGAGATAAAATCAGCCATTGAAGCTATGAACGCTGCTTGGAGCGAAGCATCTACTCAGATGTACAGCCAGGCTACAGGAAACGAGCAGCAAACAGGCGAACAGAAAACCGAAACCGGCGGCGAGCAGCCCAAAACTGAAGGCGACGGCAAAAAGGTAGAGAACGCTGATTACGAAGTTGTTGATGACGATAAGAAGTAAGCATGTGAGACGTGAAACGTGAAACGTGAAACGTGAGACGAAAAACATAAAGAGCCCATAGGCGAAATCATAGCGGCCAGGTCAGAAATGAAGCAACCGCTCGGATCTAGCAAAATAAACCATCCCGGTGAAAATCGGGGTGGTTTTTTTATTATACTTATTCATAATTGTCCCAAAATCACATAAAACTAGCGCAAACGCAACCCTCACTAAAATCAGGTAGTTTAAACGATTGCTTAAATTGAAACTTTAGCTTAGATTTGTACAACTTATTTAAATAGTAAGTTATGAAAAAACTAACAATATTACGGTATCTTGGAATTGCGCTTCTTTGCGTTTATATCTCCGCGTGTTCTTCATCAAGAACAGATGATAATCCGCCGGAGAATACTACGGATAATAATCCGGCTGAAAATACATATGATGAAGCTGCCGGCGCGGCAATAATTAATATTGCAAAAGATGAACAGCAGAATGAAATGTATTCGCCGTCAATCTCTGATACTTATTTATATTGGCTTGATAACAGGGAGATAAAACTTAATCACGCAACAAAATGTAATATATTCGCCCTCAATGTACTGTTTAAAGCCGGTTTCAAAACCCCGACTGTAAACGCGCTCACCCGCGATTTAATTGATACTTCTAAATTTTCGGATATTTTGCCTATTGTAGGAATTTCGGATCCTGAAGCGGCGGCTAAAGGCGATTTGATCGTATTCAACGGGCATGTGATAATATTTGAATCATT
Source organism: uncultured Ignavibacteriales bacterium (assembly GCA_964568655.1). GTDB lineage: Bacteria > Bacteroidota > Ignavibacteria > Tepidaquicellales > OLB5 > CAWFKW01. The sequence continues at coordinate 1,715 of CAZMRG010000217.1, forward strand.
AGTAAAGATCAAAAAAGATATGTATGCGCTTGCGTGGTGGGCAGGCACTCACCAGGCTGATAACGGCGATAACATCATGAATAATGTTTGTTACGGCAAGTATAAACTGAACGGCTATTTTGTGGTCCGCCGCCCCGTGAAGAAATAAGAACCGGTAACCTAGGGCGGAGAATTATATATCACTTTCCCAATTTTCGTTTTGCCTCTTCAAGGCTGTGTTTTACAATGGGTTCAAAAGACGGCGCCTTTTTTATAAGTAATTCCCAGTCAGAAATAGCTTTCTCATACTGACCTGTTTCAAAATAGCAAATGGCTCTGCTGCTGTAAGTCATGAAGAAAGAAGGATCCAGCTCAATTACTTTGGTGTAATCTGATATTGCATTTTCAAAGTCTATCATATTTCTGTATGCAAGCGCCCTGCCGCTGTATGCAACAAATAATTTCGGATCCAGTTCGATCGCCTTATTAAAATAAATTATTGCTTCCGAATCCAGGCCCTGCTGGCTGCAATTGGTTCCAAGAGAGCTGTAGGCCATGGGGTTATCGGGCTTTATTTCAATAGCCTTAAATAGATCCTGGTTAGATTGATCAAAATTTCTGTTTACTGATAATACTGAAGCTCTTACCAGATATGACGAATCCCTGTCGGGGTGAAGTTCGACGCATTTATTGCAGTCTTCAATAGCGCCGGAAATATCAAACGATATCATTTTTTCCGTAGCTCTTTCCATGTATGCCCCGTAATGATTTGGGTCAAGCTTAATTGCTTTATCATACATCTTCATTGCTTCTTCAGACTTGCCGATACTATGCAGAAACAAACCTTTTTGGTAATATTCTTCCGCGCTCTGTGATTTTAAAGAGTCGCCGCTGAAAAGAAGGAACAGTAAAACTAGCAGTGTTATTTTCATGGCAGTAATATGTGTTAAGTAAAACTACAAATCGATTTTCAGAATAACAATGTATGTTTAGTTTCTTGCCTAAGTATTTTCATTGTAACATTACATACATTTCGGTAACTTGGCCGAATACCATAAAATTGAATGAAAAAACGCTATTATATTGATAAAATCGCTGATTATGTCGGCCAGGAAGTAACTATTCAGGGGTGGCTTTATAACATCCGCACGTCCGGTAAACTCATGTTTCCTCAGCTTCGCGACGGCACGGGATTTATACAGGGAGTTGTCTCTCAAAAAGAAGTTTCCGAAAAAGTATGGGAAGATTTTAAATCGCTTACACAGGAATCATCTATTATAGTAACCGGGACTGTCTCCAAACACCCGAAGAAAGATGAATATGAGCTGCAGATAAAAGACCTGCAGGTTGTGCAGATCGCCGAACAGTATCCTATTACTCCAAAAGATCATGGAGTTGAATTCCTTGCCGATCACAGACATTTGTGGGTACGCTCGCCGAAACAGGTTGCTATACTGAAAATCCGCGAAGAAATTATTAAGGCATGCCGCGATTATATGTATGATAACGGCTTTACTCTTTTCGATTCGCCGATATTTACGCCCAATGCGGCCGAAGGCACCACGACTCTGTTCTCATCAGATTATTTTGACCTTGGAAAAGTTTATTTAGCGCAGACCGGTCAGTTGTATGCCGAAGCGGGAGCAATGGCATTTGGAAAAGTGTATGATTTTGGCCCGACATTCCGCGCCGAGAAATCCAAAACCCGCAGGCACTTAACCGAATTCTGGATGATCGAGCCTGAAATGGCTTACTATGATATATTTGATGACATGGATTTGATCGAAGATTTTATTGAGTATATCGTTCAGCGTGTTGTAAAGAATAGAGCGAAAGAGCTCGCTGTTCTGGAAAGAGATATATCAAAACTGGAAGCAATTAAAAAACCGTTCCCGC
>CAZMRG010000218.1:0-1429 GCA_964568655.1 uncultured Ignavibacteriales bacterium
GGCGGGAAGGTGGATGGATTAATTTCCTCCCTGGCCCACTTAAAATTGGGTTCAAAATCAAGTTTAAAACCAAACAGATAAATATTTATAGATATTACTTTATAAGATTAAAAATTAAATTAAAAAATAATAACATCATAAGGAGAAACATTCAAAATGGCTAAAGAAAAATTTGATAGAAGTAAGCCGCACGTGAACATTGGAACTATCGGTCACGTTGATCATGGAAAGACAACGCTTACCGCCGCTATCACTATGGCTCTTGCCAAAAAAGGTAAGGGAGGCAAGGTCAGGGCTTTCGATTCAATTGATAATGCTCCTGAAGAAAAAGCCAGGGGAATTACGATTGCTACGGCTCATGTAGAGTATGAGACCGATAAAAGGCATTACGCGCACGTAGACTGTCCGGGCCACGCAGATTATATTAAGAATATGATCACTGGCGCAGCTCAGATGGACGGCGCTATATTAGTGGTTGCCGCAAACGACGGAGCTATGCCCCAGACGAAAGAGCACATTCTTTTGGCCAGGCAGGTTGGCGTTCCCAGAATAGTTGTTTTCCTTAACAAAATCGATATGATCTACGAGCAGGAAAAAACTACTGAAGATGCAGAGCTTCTGCTTGAAGTTGTTGAATCGGAATTAAGAGACATATTGAACGCATACGAATTCCCGGGAGATGAAATTCCCATTATCAGGGGAAGCGCTTTGAAAGCGATGGAAGCCGGATTACAGGAAGCTACTAAAGTTGACGACCCCGCTTTGAAATGCATCTATGACCTTATGGATGCAGTTGACAGCTATGTTCCGGAGCCGACAAGAGCTATGGATAAACCGTTCTTAATGTCGGTTGAAGACGTGTTCAGCATCACCGGACGCGGAACAGTCGCAACAGGCAGAGTTGAAAGAGGAAAAGTGAAGATGGGCGAAGAAGTTGAGCTTATCGGGCTTGGCGCGCACAAGAAAACTGTCGTGACCGGTATCGAAATGTTCAACAAAGAGCTTGATGAAGGTATCGCCGGCGATAACTGCGGCGTTCTTATGAGAGGTATTGATAAGAATGAAATTGAAAGAGGAATGGTTCTTGCTAAAACAGGTTCTATAACTCCGCATAAGGTTTTTAATTGCCAGGTGTATGTGCTTTCAAAAGAAGAAGGCGGAAGACATACCCCGTTCTTCGGCAATTACAGGCCGCAATTTTATTTCAGAACTACCGACGTTACGGGCGTTATTGAATTGCCGGAAGGCGTTCAGATGATAATGCCGGGCGACAACATTGACAACCTTAAAGTTGTTTTGATATCGCCTATCGCTATGGAAGAAGGACTCAGGTTCGCTATCCGCGAAGGCGGCAGAACAGTTGGCGCCGGAGTTGTTACAAAAATCATTGAATAAAAACAATTGGAGCCCCTGCCTTTAACGAGGCAGG
>CAZMRG010000218.1:1529-3574 GCA_964568655.1 uncultured Ignavibacteriales bacterium
GTTACAAAAATCATTGAATAAAAACAATTGGAGCCCCTGCCTTTAACGAGGCAGGCGAGCCCCTTATAATCTAAGGAATAACTTGGCTACTCAGAGAATCAGAATAAAGCTTAAATCGTATGACCACAGGCTTATCGATAAGTGGACAGACAGGATAATTAAGACAATTAAATCAACCGGCGGAGTTGTATCGGGACCGATACCACTTCCTACCCGTAAATCGGTTTATACGGTTTTAAGATCGCCCCATGTTGATAAGAAATCCAGGGAACAGTTCGAGATCAGGTCTCATAAAAGAGTTATCGATATTTTGAACTCGAATAAAAAGACCGTTGACGCGCTGACCAAGCTGGATCCTCCGGGCGGCGTATATATAGAAATTAAAGTATAAGAAAGCGTTAAATGAAGGGTTTAATAGGAAAAAAATTAGGAATGACTTCAGTCTTTACCGAAGACGGAAACAGTGTCTCGTGCACGTTGATTGAAGCAGGCCCGTGTTACATATCCGCTATCAGGACAAAGGAAAATGACGGGTACTCGGCTGTAAGGCTTGGGTTTGGCGAAGCAAAAGAGAAACATGTTTCGATGCCTCAGGTAAAGGAAGCTAAAAAAAACAAGGTTCCTCTGCTTAAGCATCAGAAAGAGATCCGCGATTTTGACGGCGTAGAAGGCCTGAAAGTCGGAGACGCTTTGAACGTAGATCTTTTTTCTGCCGGAGACGTTGTTAAAGTAACGGGTGTCACTAAAGGAAAAGGTTTCCAGGGCGTTGTTAAAAGACATGGATTCGGCGGCGGTTCGGTTACACACGGACAGAGCGACAGGCTAAGGGCCCCGGGTTCTATCGGAGCAAGCTCATATCCGTCCAGAGTTTTTAAAGGACAGAGGATGGCCGGCCGCGACGGTTCAGACAGGGTAACTATCAGGAACATGAAAATTGTAAAGGTTATTCCTGACTCCAATCTCATTTTGGTTAAAGGAGCCGTTCCGGGAGCAATATCAGGTATTGTAGAAATTTATAAATTGAAATAGGGCATGCAATTAAAAATATATAAAATAGACGGAACGGAATCAGCCGATCATGTTGATCTTCCTTCAAGCGTTTTTGAAGTCGAGCCTAACCACCATTTGATCTACCAGGCTGTAAGATCTTATTTATCAAACCAGAGGCAGGGAACGCACAAGACCAAAGGGAGATCTGAAGTAAGCGGCGGCGGTAAGAAACCATGGAGACAAAAAGGCAGGGGAACCGCAAGAGCCGGTACAACACGCTCACCCATTTGGGTTGGCGGGGGAACAGTTCACGGACCGACGCCACATCTTTATAAATTAAAAATGACAAAAAAAGCGGCAGCTAATGCCCGTAAGAGCGCCCTTAGCTTAAAAGCAAAAGCCGGCGAAATTATGGTTGTTGAAGATATTGGTTTTGAGAAACCTAAGACCAAAGATTTCAGTTCTATTATTAAGAACCTTAATCTTGACGGGAAAAAAGTCTTAATGCTGACGCCGGCGCATAATGAAAATGTTTACAAATCAGGCAGAAACATACCGCGCGTAAATATTCTGCATGCAGGCGAAGCTGCGACGTATGACCTTGTGAACAACCAGGTGATACTGATACAAAAGAGCGCTGTTGAGGCTTTATGCAAGCCATTACTGAATTAATTTTTTAACTTAGAAACTGAACTTTCAAAATGCCAAGAACTATATTATTAAAGCCTGTCATAACCGAGAAAATGACCATTCTTCAGGAGAAGATGAACCAGTATGCTTTTGAAGTAGACGTCAATTCTTCGAAGGTTGACATATCAAACGCCATCGAGAAGAAGTTTAACGTAAAAGTTTCCAGCGTAAGAACGGTTACAACCGGCGGCAAACGCAAAGCGCAGTTTACTAAACGCGGACGTTTTGAAGGTTTCAAAGCGAAGAAAAAAAGAGCGATCGTTACTTTGACCAAAGAGAGTAAGATTGACTTGTTTGAGACCGCGTAGACAGGTACATTCCTCATTAATAAAACTATTCAAGAATTAAACGGAGCTGAATTCAAC
>CAZMRG010000219.1:0-3470 GCA_964568655.1 uncultured Ignavibacteriales bacterium
TATTTCTGTTCATTTTATTGTTCAATAATTTGTTAAACCTGAATGGCTCAGCATTTGCTATTATTGAATCGGTCTTAGCGCTTAGCCAGAAGTTGATGAGCTCAAAGCTGAATTCCGCCATGTACTCATCAGAAATTTAAGCTTATTTTTCCCCAAAAAATATGTAAAACAAATTAAACAGGATATTTTGACGCTACTTTTTCATGTAGTTTCAGAAAACGGTCAAGGCTTAGAAAACGCCAGATATCCCATGCGTAATCTTTTTTTAATTGAAAATGCTCCTTCAAAATTTTCTGCAGATAGTCTTTATTTACATATTCAAAAAATCCCGCTGCCGGCGAATTCAAAACATCCAGTATATATGATTTCAGTTCTATCCTGGTCCATTTTGCAAAAGGGGTAGGATATCCAAGTTTATCAGTCCGGTTTACAATTTCCTTTGGGAGGAAGCCTGAGAGAGCTTTACGAAAAAGAGGCCTTGAGACGCCTTTGTTTGCCAGATACTGTTTAGGCAGGTTTATGCCAAATTCAACAAGCCTGTAATCAAGAAACGGCACTCTGCTCTCAATTGAATGAGCCATAGATGAACGGTCCTCATAGTGAAGCAGCGCCGGGATAGTAAGACAGGTCATAAAATGATATGAAAGATCATTGATATATGCCGCAAACTTCTTCGGCGGTTCAGAATCAAATTGGAACTGCTTCCTGTCGATTTTTGACGCAAGTTCCCTGTTTATTATTTTCGATTTCTCAGAAAGGAATCCCCTGACAACTTTATTGTACATCTTCGGGAAAAGCCAGCTTGAAAACGGATGAACGCCGTTCTTATAGAGAAACTCATAGAAGTGTTTGAAATCAGTCACCAGGTTTTTATAGCTTTTGTCTTTAATTATCGAACGTAAGTAAAAGCCCATCAAAAAATATCCGCCGAAAGCTTCGTCGCCGCCCTGCCCGTCAAGTAAAACGGTTACTTTTTCTTTGGCTTTCTTCATAACAAACCATTGCGGGTAAAGTCCGGGGCCTTCAGTAGGTATCTCCTGGTAATAATGCATTTCGTTGAAAGTTTTTTCAAAAACTTCCGGTTTGGGTTCGGTCTTGTTTTCTATACAGCCGTAAGCGCCGTTCACTATATCAATATATTTGCTTTCATCGCAATTTTTATCTTCCCAAACGGCTGAAAATGTGTTGATGCCGTTGCCTTTTATCATTGAAGAGAACGAAACAATGCTTGACGAATCAAATCCGCCGCTTAAGCAGGCGCCTACGGGAACGTCGCTTCGGAATCTAAGCTTTATCGAATCCGACAGCAGATCCGTGAGACGCGAACCAAGTTCATTTTCGGAGAGTCCGTTTAACGGATTGTTATTAATATCATAATACCTTTGTACGGAAATTTCGTTATCTTTAAAAATAAGATAATGCGCCTGCTGAAGGCAGGAAATATCTTTAAAATATGTTTCCTTATCGTTAAGCCTGTTGCCATACAGCAGATAGAAAGGGATACGCTGCCCGTTTATTTCAGGAGCATGATCTTCCAAAGTCATTAATGCTTTTATTTCAGAAGAAAACGCAAAGTATTCTCTGCCTTTTGTAAAATAAACCGGTTTCACTCCGAAACGGTCGCGTGCAATGAACAGACTTTTATTATTACCATCCCAGATAGCGAATGCCCACATTCCGTTGAACTTATTGAGGCACTCGTAACCCCAGTGAAGGTAAGCGTTGAGAATAACTTCCGTATCAGTTTTTGATCTGAACCTGTATCCAAGCTGAACAAGCTCGTCTCTTAGTTCGATATAATTGTAGATCTCTCCGTTGAAAGTGATCCATAATTTTGAGCTTTCGTCGCACATAGGCCCATGCCCGTTTTCCGAGAGGTCTATAATGGAAAGCCTCCTGTGGCCAAACAGAATATCGAAATTATCTAAATTTGAATTGGATATGTGAGGGAGCTTATTTTTGATTTGGGGTATTGTGTCATCTCCTGAAAATTTCGAATATTCCCCGGTAGAAGCGTTTATGCAGGCATAGCCTTCATCGTCGGGCCCGCGGTGCCTCAAGATGGCGTTCATCGCGGTTATTCTACGTTTTAAAGCGTTATTACCGCTAACTATGCCGTTTATTCCACACATAAATTTCTAAATGTCCGAATTATAAATTGACGAAAGGAGCGTTTTAAATTCAAAAAGATCGATACGATAGGGATAAAAAGATACGGCCAGTTCCGTTTTCCGGTTAGGATCCGGCGCTTTAGCAGTAAGAGGGAATGCTTATTCGGCGCCAAAATTCATTTTAAGAACTTTTGATATTATATATGCGGCTGTAAATACTAACCCGCTGTAAAACAAAATTGTAATATAAGAATTTCTGTTTAACAGGTATTTTCTTAAGACGCCTCTCCAGCCGCATTCTTTACACTTATAAACGCCGAAGATCCTCAACATCTTTATCGCCGATTCAAATACACCTCTGCTGCGCGACCTGCGGATAGTGCCTATCTTCCCGCATGAAGGACATTTGGATGTTTCAGGAAAAGAATTATAGAATATTTTAAGCTGCAATTTGCGTTATACTAAACAAATATCTTACGATTTAACAGTAGGTCCTTCGGCCGTTTTAGTTGAGCTCTTTTGTCCGTTTGTCTGTACGCTCTGGCTGTTCTTTCCCTTTTCCGACCCGTAATAATAATAATAGTACTTATAATAGCTTCCATAAGTAGCCTGGAAGTCGAAGTTGTTAAGAACTACCCCGATAAAACTATCGTTGATCTTATTCAAGGTATCGATCGTATTGATTAATAAATCCATCCTCGTCTTATTTGCAAGGCTAACAACCACAGTGCCATCAACATAAGAAGAAAGAAGCTCCGCGTCCGTTACGGTTGCAAGCGGCGGTGAATCGATTATTATATAATCAAATTTTGGCTTAATCGAATTCAGGAAACTCTGCATGTGCTTTGATGCTATAAGTTCAGCCGGGTTTGTAGGCACCGTGCCGCAGGGCATCAATGTAAGGTTTTCAAAATTGGTTTTTCTCATTGCATCTTCAAGCGGAACCGTGCCAAAGAGATAATCACACAAACCTGGGTATCTCTTCATATTAAATACATTATGCAGCCTGGGTTTGCGGAAATCGCAATCAAGCAGCAGCACTCTGAACGATAATGAAAAGCTTGCCGCTAAGTTTGCCGAAATAATTGTTTTGCCTTCTCTCGGCATTGAGCTTGTTACTAAAATTGTTTTTATAGGCTCAGGTTCAAGCTTCGAAAACTGGAGCCTGGTTCTCAGCGTTCTGAATGCCTCTGCCGGCGCGGAGTCAGAATTATAAGCAAGAATAAGTTCCTGTTCAGACGGCGTGTGCCTTCCTGTCTTCGACATGTTCATGAACGTTGGAACCCAGCCTATAAGCGCAATACCCATGTTCTCAAGCTCTTCAGGCGATTTCACCGTTACATCGATGATGTTTCTGAA
>CAZMRG010000220.1:0-3440 GCA_964568655.1 uncultured Ignavibacteriales bacterium
TTAGGATAATTCTGTGAAAGCGAATATGAATATGCGACTGAGCTGATATTTTCAATCCCGATGGGAACATAGATCCTCACCGTTTTATTTGCCGCAAAGTTCCATGCATCAAGCGTGTCCGGTATAGAGTCAAGATTAACGCTGTTTCCGTTTGCATAGATTGTATCATATCCGGGAGTGTTTGGGGCAGTATACTTAAAAGTGAAAACGCAAGTGTCATTTACAAATGGTTTGGGGAACCTGTGCGTAACTTCCCACCCGCTGTCTGATCCTTCATAATGCGTTATTTCCTTTCTTATCATAGTATCCAGGTAAGTTGTATCCAAAACTCCGAACCAAGTGGCCACATCAAGTCCGCCGGCAACATGAGGCCCGCCGACAATTTTCAGCTTAGCATAAACTGTTTGACCAACAGCAACGCTGTCAAGTCCTGTAAAGAATACATGCACCGTTGTATCCGGCACGTGGAATCCATGGCAAACGCAGCCTGTGGCCCCGTATCTTTTGGTCATCCCTGTAATGCCATCGTCAAAAGAGAACAGGTTTGTAACAAGCGTTACCAGAAATAATACGGCAATTGCTGAGGAAAATAATTTTATGTAGAATGACCTCATATTCAAAGAATCGTATAAAATTTAACCCCGATTTTCATTAAGTAAACCGGGGTTTGAAATGTTAATTAACAAAATTAGTTATTTATTTTGAATACGGCAAATGTATACCTTCAGGATTATTTTACCAGCATCATTTTCTTTGTCTCAACCAGATTCCCGTTATTATACATTGAATAAAAATAAACGCCGCTTGAGTATTTTGATGCGTCGAAATCGACTTTGTATTTGCCCGGCGCAAGGTTCGAATTTACAAGCTTTGTAACTTCGTTGCCCGCAACGTCGAATATTTTTATTGCTACAACAGATTGTTTGCTCACAGTGTACTCGATCTGAGTGGTCGGATTAAACGGATTTGGATAATTTTGAGCTAAAGAAAAATCCTTAGGTACTTCGGATGAAATCCGGGTGTTGCCTGTTAGCACAGTGTAACTGATAGTTAATTTGTAAACCCCGCTGCCATGCTGAACATATAAATTGGCTTTATCGTAATAATACATTCCCGCTGCGGGCGAGCTGCCAACATTTGTGGTTGTGAAAGTCACGCCGTTATCTGTGCTGAAATAACATGTTGAACCGTAAATATCATAGGCGACTGCTGTTGGGTCATCCTTTGCAATATCAGATGCCCATAATGAAGAACTGGGTCCAGAGGTCAAAGCGAAATTAGAACCGTCGTCCGTGCTTTTCCAGAACCCGCCGGAACTCCACGTAGTATGGTAATAAAGATTTGGATCCAGATTTGTTGATGCGATCATAGGAATTTCTGAACCGCTTACGCCATGGACCATGGTCCATGTTTTTCCTGTATCGACTGATTTCCAGAAATCTCCGGTTCCGCTTCCGGTAACGCCGTCCCCAAGCAGTAATATGGCAGGATTACCGTAAGTAACCGCTATATCGCATGGACTTCTAAAAGTATGATTGCCCCAGTTTGACCATGTTAAGCCTGAATTTGTAGATCTCATCATTACAGCATTCTCAGGGTTTAGATAGTATACGCTTGGGTTATTTTCGTCAATTTCAAGAGGCATGCCGTAAGTCGAACCGCTGAACGTGCCCAGAATATCCGTCCACGAAGCGCCATAATCGGTAGAACGCATAAGTTTATAGCTGCTGCTTCCTCCTCCATTGCTTATTGCACAAAGGAATAAAGTTGTATCTAACGGCGATACATAAAATGAATGAGCCGTTGAATAAGTTGTATTTACTGTGGCTATCTGCGACCATGTATTTCCGCGGTCAGGGCTTCTGTAAATAATTTTTCCCATACATATAAAAAGCACATCCCTGTTTAACGGATGCAGGCAGAAACCATTTCCTATATTTGTGCCGCCCGGCTGTTTCTGAACCCAGCCAAAAGTCGCGCTAACCCCTTGCTGGAATGTCCATGTAGCGCCTCCGTCATGAGTGTTCAAAATTCCGTTCATATTTGATGCGCATGCAAATCCCGTATTGGCATCAACAAAATAAATTGAAGATAATGTCGCCATCATTGGATTTTGCTGGAATGAAAAATTCACGCCGCCGTCATTTGACCTTCTGATAAACCCGCCGCCGCCGCCTGAAAAGAACATTGCCGCGGTTACCATGCTGATTCCTGTTACATCGCTCTTAGAAGCCATATTGTAATTAATTGTAGCCCAGGTAGAACCGTCATTTACGCTCTTGATCACAATGCCCTGTGCAGCTGATGCCATTATGCCGGTTGATTTATAATCTACGCACAGAAGATTGTTCGTTACATTTGTCGTCTTTTGCGTCCATGTTGCGCCGCCATTTGTGGTGCAAACTATTGTACCGCCGTTGCCGCATGCAGCGCCTGTGGAAGCGTTAGTGAACTTGACCGAATTCAGCGTGACAGAAACGGTAGAAGTCTGCGCCGTAAAACTTGCGCCGCCGTTTGTAGATTTGCCAATATAACCGTTTGTACCGACTATCCAGCCGGTATTAGCGTCCACAAAACAAACCGAGTTATATGTGTTACCCGCAACGGTGGTCAGGTTAAATGAGCTTCCTCCGTCTGTGCTGACCTGAACCCCGTTTACTGTTGCGATCCATATCATCTGACCCACAGCATAAACTCCTTTAAGATCGCTTGCGCCAACAGGATTTGAGTAGAACAGATTTCCGCCATTAATAGACATGAATACATTGCCGGCGTTTCCTACGGCAATCACGTTTACGCCGTCTTTGGAAAAAACTGAATTAAAACCATCAGCAAAAGTATTTTGAGCGGTAAAAATAAGCGCTGCCATAAGCAGAAATAATTTGGATAATCTCGCCATTTGATTTGTATGTTTAATTAATTAATGTAATTCTTCAATTTACAGAGAAGCTGTTATTTCTTAAAATAGTCCCGTGATCTGAATGGACTATTTCGGCCTGTAATTTTGAATGAGAATGCGAAGCCCGGAGAGCTCCCGCGCGGGATACAGGATATTTGAATACTAATTAGGTAATCAGCAAAGATAAAGAAAATTGTTTTATAATAAAACAATATGCAGAATATTTTTATATTAGGCTTAAACAGATATATTTGATTAAATTTACTTAAAATAACTGCAAATATTTGTGTTTTACGCTCTAATTACATATGGATATTGAATTTATCCGAAAATATTGCCTGTCTTTCCCCGGGGTTCAGGAAATGATCCAATGGGGGTCTTCATTGCTTTTTAAGGTAGGGGGGAAGATCTTCGTTATGTATAACCTGGATGAAAGCGATGATAACAAGGTATCGCTTAAATGCAGTCCTGAAAAATTCAGGGAAATGATCGAAGAAGAGGGCGTTATTCCGGCTCCTTATCTGGCAAGAAATAACTGGAT
>CAZMRG010000221.1:0-3407 GCA_964568655.1 uncultured Ignavibacteriales bacterium
AATAATCTGTCATACCATTTGTTCTCTGCAGCCATGTATAACCGCCATCGGTTGTCGTGCGTATATCAGGTCCTACTGAACCACCTGATTCCCACCCACTATCGCTATTCAAAAATTGCATATCTCCAATATCCATATTTGTTATTAAATTAAACTTTGACCAATTTATTCCACCATTTGATGTTTTTAAAAATTCTGAATAAAGACTTGAGTCATTAGTTCCTGTAGCATAAATAATACTATTGGTTATGACACTTATTGCACTAAAAAAGAAATGAGATTCTTTATACTGCACATCCCAGTTTAAACCGCCGTTTGATGTATGGATTACATAGCCCGTATCATGCTGTGTGCCATAATCCGTACAGGCCCAGCCGTTTAATGTATCAATAAATTTTAAACCGGTAATAGTTTTGTTTACTGGCACGGTTTGTTTATACCACTGGCCATAACAATTAACAATTAGCAGTGAGCAATTAACAATTAATAAGAAAATAAGTTTTTTCATGACAGTTATTTATTTTACAAATAATATAACATGAAATTGAAATTTGTTTGAGTTAATTATTTGTCAAAATTATATTTATTGTTTTTTCATATATCTAAATTAGGTTTTCGGGAACAAATGACATTTTTAGATTGCATGGGCTGGTTTTATCAATTCGAATCGTGGTTACTTTTGGGTTGGCAAAGGTAACGGGTGTTAAAATCCATGGATGGCTCAAAAACGATGCTGTATGAAACAAAAATCTAAACACAGGGCGCCTCTTGTTACCGCTCTCCCGCTATCGCGGAAAATTAAAGATTTTTGATTAATACAAAGATAATACATGGGCCTGGGGAATAAAATGATATTTATCATGTTTTGAAAAAATGACTTCAAGTCGGTATTATAAAAATAACCGTTGTTTTCCTCTGAGTTTCGCTTCGAATAGAATCGAATCTCAACTATTACTTTATCATGATCATTCTTTTAATGTCAACAAAACCTTCCGTTTCTATTCTGTAAAAATAAATTCCGCTGGAATAATTTGATGCGTTCCAGTTAACTGAATATGTACCGGGCTGCAGATTTTCGTTTACTAGCGTTGCAACCTCGCGGCCAAGGATATCGTATACCTTCAATTGTACGGGTCGCATATATGCCTGCCCGTTCCGCAGGCGGGCGACTCCTACCGAATTTGGAATATCAAACTTAATTTTGGTTGTTGGATTAAACGGGTTCGGATAATTTTGGTATAATTCAAATTTTCCGGGAACGTTATTGCCAGTTTGCGTTATGCCGTTAGTGTTGGTTACTTTGAACTGAAAATTACCGTGAGGCGCCGGAAGCGGCTTAGTTACTGTTCTGCCGCTGTTTGAATTCGCTGAAATGTAATAATATATTTTTGTGTTCAATGGCTGCGCAGGTATGTTTGCCCTGAATGTATCAGCTGCTGCTGTCATGTTTAATTGGCTGAACCCGCTTGCTGTATCTAACGACCAATATACTTTCGCCGAGGCAACGCCGCTTTTTGTGTGTATATAAGCTTTCACTTCGTATGGCTGTGTTGTGTTTGATGTATTTGCCAGCGCCGCATGTGAAATAAATATCGGTTCAAAAACGCCGATCTCTTTTGTTATACAATGTACCGCGCCAAGAGAGGGGATGATCTGGTTGCAGTCGATACCAACAACATTATAGCCGGGCATCGATTCCCTGTAAATTCTTAAAGCGGTTGTATCGTATCTTAATTCATAATTCGGAATGATAACGGTTTTATTAATTATTAGTGAATTAGTATATGTTCTGTAATCACCGCCGGTATTAGGATAATTTCCTGATGCATCGGGCGGCATGACGATTCTTACAACTTTATACGGACGTCCGTAGCACGTCAGGTAGTTGGCAAGTATGTATTGCAGGTTTAATTCAATTTGCGGGCCGTCGGCAATGCCTGTTGGATACTGCCCAACAAGCAAAGTTTCTTCATCAAGTAATTTTATGTGCATGTCTATATGATGAATAACATCATATGGTAAAGTCTGCATTTTAATGTACCTGGTTATCCCCATGTAAGAGCTCATGATGGCGTTTACCTGCGCTTCAGTTTTTGATGGATTTTCATTCAGTATCAGCTGTGATGAAAATCCTGTGCCGTTGCCATCAACCATAAAATTTCCGCCTGTCGCGATAAGATCGTTTGGCGAAGTAATCGTCTGATGGATCGGAATGCCAACATAGTTTGCGAAAAAAACAGGAGTAACATCATCCAGCGGGCGCGGACGGTTGTATATCCAGTCGATAACTCTAATCGTATCGCTGTTATTAGAATAAACAGCCCAAGGGCCGTAATCTCTGCACCAGATAGTGTCAAAATTTGTGATTAAAAATCTCAGATTGACTAGCGGAATACTGTTTGCCTGTAAATAAGATTTAACAGCGTTTGAATCTGTGCATATAATAAAAACTTTTCCTTCAACTTGCGCGTATTTTACAATTTGCCCGAGAATGGATGTGAATGATGTCCATGTGATAATTATTCCCTGGCATTCTTCCCATTCAGCCATTGTACGCACCGGTCCGGGGGGAGGATTCTGGTCCTGTACATTATCATGCGGCAGGTTTTTTAAATACTCGCCGTATATGCTTTTCTCATAATCGGTCATGTAGTTGGGAAGCGAACGTGAGTCTTGAGAATACGATATGGCGAGAAGTAAAGTTAATGCAACTGTAGTAAGAAGTATTTTCATTGGTTCATTTATTTGAAATTAGAGCAAAATAAGCAAAAATGGGGAGGATTTCAATTGCTTGAGCTCACCCCCTGGCCCGCCTAAGACGGGCTCCTCCTCTATCCCGAAACGGAGGCATAGCCGTGACCTCACCCCCGCCCGCCTAAGGCGGGCTTCCCCCTCTCCCGAACGGAGAGGGGGAGTTTATAATTTCACATTCCTTTGATAGGTGAGGCGGTAGAAAGCTATTTGTTTTCCCCTTTCCCTTTGGGAGAGGGGTGTCCTTTAGGACGGGGTGAGGCAAACTTTTTCAATTACTCAAGTTTCATTTTCTCTCAATGAATGATGGGGTATATAATTTATCTCAATTCTTTCCCCCTCCCTATGTGGGGAGGGGGCAGGGGGAGAGGTAAACATTTTTTTTCCCCACCCCTCTCCCGTGCCGGGATTAGGCAATTCAATAAATTGTTTCAATAATCTCTTGAATATTCCTAATATATGCATTATTTTTACTATAGTTATGGATTTTATTTAAATCTCAACTTTAGACATTATTCGTATCGATTATATTAGTAGTAATTGGATTTGGGTTTGCTTAAATTTCTTCAATCAGTTTGCTTATGGGCAAGTATGACTATATAGAGAGCAACCTGATAAGGTTAAGAAACAGCGTTGCGAAAGTATGCACGGGATGC
>CAZMRG010000222.1:0-3378 GCA_964568655.1 uncultured Ignavibacteriales bacterium
TAAATGCTTCAAATATAAAAAATGTTAATCAACAGGTTTTGAAGTTGATGAACGACACATTGGATGTTAAAAAATCGTATGCTCCTAAAGAGTACCCGATGGTTTCACCAGAAATAGTAACGGATATTGTAAAGAAGGATATAGTTCTGGAACTAGTATCAGATATCTATTTAAATAATTATTATACAGTCTCTTTTGAACTTCAAAGAGCTTATAACTTAGTAAGTTCGGAAAAGCTATCATACAGAGAAAAGATATATTACATAAAATATTATAGTGCTTATTTAAGTAGGTCTTATGATTTAAACAATAATGAAATAAGATATTTGAAGAAAGAAATTGATTATGACTCATTATATATTTATAACAGCTTGAGTATGGATAAATGGACAAAAACTTTAGATAAGGTTGTTTTTTAATTTTAAATTTTAATAAAGATCTTAATCCATTTTAATTTAACAAAATAATTTAACTAACTTTTGATACTTTTAAGTTTGGGAAAAAAACGCTATATTTGTGTTTTATAACAGACATTTCTTAAAATTAATAATAATCATATATTTAGATGCCAGAGAATCAGCAAAATAAGGGCAAAATTGTCCAGATTATTGGCGTTGTATTAGACATCGACTTTTCAGAAGGCAAGCTTCCGGAAATTTATACAGCGCTTGAAATTCCCAGAAAAAATACAGACGGTAAAGAAGATATCCTTGTAGCCGAAGTGCAGCAGCACCTTGGCGAAGACAGAGTAAGAGCGGTTGCAATGGATACCACCGACGGTCTTGTAAGAGGAATGGAAGTTATAGATACAGGCTCGCCGATCATGGTTCCCGTAGGACCTGAAGTTTTAGGCAGGTTGATAAACGTTACCGGGCACACTATTGACGGGCTCACTTCGCTTGATTCATGTAAAAAGTATCCTATTCACCGCCAGCCTCCCAAACTTGAAGAACTTTCAACCCAGAAAGAAATTCTTGAAACGGGTATTAAAGTTGTCGACTTGTTAGAGCCATATACTAAAGGCGGAAAGACAGGTTTGTTCGGCGGTGCAGGCGTTGGTAAAACCGTGCTCATCCAGGAATTGATAAATAACATCGCAACATTCCACGGCGGCTATTCGGTATTCGCCGGAGTAGGGGAGAGAACAAGAGAAGGAAACGATCTCTGGGTCGAAATGAAAGAATCAGGCGTTCTGGCCAAAACAGCGCTTGTGTTCGGGCAGATGAACGAGCCTCCCGGCGCAAGACAAAGAGTTGCGTTAACCGGACTCACTGTTGCGGAATACTTCCGCGATGAAGAAGGAAAAGACGTACTTCTTTTTATTGATAATATTTTCCGTTTCACGCAGGCAGGTTCTGAAGTATCGGCGCTGCTGGGTCGTATGCCCTCTGCGGTAGGTTACCAGCCGACGTTGGCAACTGAGATGGGCGCGCTGCAGGAAAGAATTACTTCGACAAATAAAGGTTCTATCACGTCGGTTCAGGCTATTTATGTTCCCGCGGATGATTTAACCGATCCGGCTCCGGCTGCAGTATTCTCACACTTAGACGCCACAACGGTTCTTGACAGAAAGATTTCTGAGCTTGGTATTTACCCGGCTGTTGACCCGCTTGCATCATCGTCAAGAATTCTTGACCCGAATGTAATCGGCGAAGAACATTACAGTGTTGCCCAGGGCGTGAAAATGGTTCTTCAGAAATATAAAGATCTGCAGGACATCATCAGCATTTTAGGTATCGATGAGCTTTCGGACGAAGATAAACTTACTGTGCAGAGAGCCAGGAAAATTCAGCGATTCCTTTCGCAGTCATTCTTTGTAGCCGAGCAGTTCACGGGCAAGCCCGGTAAATATGTTAAGCTTGAAGATTCGATAAAAGGATTCAAAGGAATAATGAACGGCGAGTATGATGACCTTCCCGAAAATGCTTTTTACATGGTAGGCACAATTGAAGAAGCGATTGAAAAGGCTAAAACTTTATAATAGTATTATTGTAGAATAATTTTCCGCTCCCTCACCCCTCTCCTTTTAGGAGAGGGGCAGGGGGTGAGGTTTAAAATGGCAGATAATTTGATTCAATTAGATATAGTAACTCCTGCGAGGGTAGTTTTCAGCGATGGAGTGAAAAGCTTCACGGCCCCGGGCGTTGACGGAAGCTTCCAGATACTTCCGCGCCATGCCGCGTTTATTTCGACAATTGTTATAGGTCCCGTTAAGTTTGTTGATAAAGAAAACGAGACGAGAAGATTTGCGACAAGCGGCGGCACGGTGGAAGTTCACGATAACAAAATTACTATGCTCGCCGAATCGATAGAAGCGACTGATGAAATTGACGTTGAACGGGCGCAGGAGGCAAAACTGAGAGCTGAAAAAAGACTTGCGGCTAAAGAATCCGGAATTGATGTTGAGCGCGCCAAAGCGGCTTTGTACAGAGCTATCAACAGGCTTAAAATGGCTGAGCTGAAGTAAGAATTATCTGATTTCTGAAGAAAAATTTGCTCCGGAAAACGATTTATTTATGCAGGAGAATCATTTTTGATATCTCCTGTTTTTATTTATATTTAGCTTGTTGAAGCATTGAGTTTACTATTTGTTGAAATTTTGACGATTTTATGCATATTTCTTAGCTTTTGGAGTAAAATATAAATTTTAGTTACTTCGTATAGCTACGTTGAATAAGTCAAAGATATTAAGTATATTGCATTATAAATGTTTTAATTTTGCTCTGAAAATGTAACCGGAGCGGGTTTTAAGTGTTCGTTTTAAATTCAGAAGAGTTTTTCGCCGGGCCTAGTTACACCCTTGGCAATTCGGGTTCACCACGCTATAAAAGAGTTAAAGATTTTTTATTGGCTGGGGATATAGCTCAGTTGGTAGAGCAACGCCCTTTTAAGGCGTGGGTCGAAGGTTCGAGTCCTTCTATCCTCACTATATAAAACCGGATGGAATAGTGTAGACGTCCAGTTTTATTTTCAATAAATACACTAATAATTATCCAAGAAAGGAAACAAAACAAAATGGAAAAGGGAACTGTTAAATGGTTTGATAGTACGAAAGGCTACGGATTCATTAAGAGAGAGAACGGAAACGATGTATTTGTACACTTCAAATCAATCAATGGCGACGGCTACAAAACCTTGAACGAAGGCGATGAAGTCGAATTTGAAGTGCAGGAAGCTTCAAAAGGCCCGCAGGCCGTTAATGTTACAAAGATCTAACTTTCATTTGCAGCTGGAAATATTGAATTATACATAGCTACGCTTCACAGGAAAAATAATTATGTTTTTAGTCCCGCTTCGGTAACTGATGCGGGATTTTTTTTGGATAATAACCACTTAGAACACTAAGCTCACTGAGAATATAAAACAAGCTTTGTATCC
>CAZMRG010000223.1:0-3357 GCA_964568655.1 uncultured Ignavibacteriales bacterium
AAAGTTTCTCAAAGAGATTTAAAATAAAAGCGTCCTGATTTTTCGGGACGCTTTTTTTATTTAGCCTAGTAATTTATTCCCCTGCCTGCTGCCATGCCATAGGCAGGTAAACAGGCAGGAACATGGGTCCGCCCCACAGTTACATCATATATTTGATTTCGTATTATAAAGATAATAACCGCAAAGCGCACAAAGACAATCACAAAGCATCCAAAGTATTCTAAATCGTAAATATAAATCCACCCTTCCCTTTTTTGAAGGGGGGATTAAAGACTTGAAAAAAAATCAATTTCGATTGAAACTATATTTACAAACTTGAAAAAAAATATAGTCGGGGGTTCAATTACGTGTAGGTTCTTTGGGGTTAAAGAAGATTTTTTTATGCAGTTTCTGTAAGAATCTCTTTACTTTTCTTAACCACGCTTATGAAAGCGATAAATGCGACAAGGTAGCAAAAGAATCCTGTCCAATATGACATAGATATGCCCCACGTCATCGCGATTATTACGCTGATAACAGTTGCGCAAACAGATGTTACCCCGTTAATGCCCCACAGCCACGGTGTGATCTGCGGAGACGTTCTTGACGCTGATGACATACCTACCGGGAAAGCCATTCCCATGAATAATCCAAGCGGGAATAACACAATTGATGCAATCCCAACGCGTATCCACGTTTCCTGCTCTCGGAAAGCGATAATAATATTAGGCGTGAATACTCCGAAAATTAAAAGCGCTAAAAGAAGCAGTGAAAATCTTATCAGGTTTTTCTTTCCTGAATTAATATCCTGCCTGCCTGTTAAGTAACTTCCTATCCCGCTTGAAAGCAGCAATGTAAACAGCGCAGCAGCGATGCTGTAAGTTGGATGCCCGAGGAAAATATTCAGCCGCTGGATCTGCGAAATCTCGACGAACATAAATCCCAATCCAATGAACGCAAAGAACGCGAAGTAATTCCCCGAGCCCTTCAGCTTAACTTTCTTTGAAGTGATCTTAAGCGGGATCAAAATGCATGCGGCAGTTAAAACGATCATAGTTACAAACAGCGTAAGCAGAATAAATATCGCCTTCACGTTAAACTCCATATCCCACGTACTCCATAGCTGCCTGTTTAGAATATCCTGGAACTTCAGCAGATGGAAAAAGAACGGCTTATCATCTGTAGGCGGAGTAATATCAACAGGGAAGTTTTTTACATAGTCGCTTCTATCCGGCCCGGCCGTTGAAATTAATCCAAATGCCGAATCCAGAGATTTGGTCGGCGTCAGTACTTCCTGGAACAGCATTTTCCTGCAGACTGTATCAATAGTCCCCATTTCTTCCTTTGTGAACGGAGCCTTAGAAAGCATAATTGTGCCCGTCGCGCTGCCTTCAAGCATTCGCTCCGCCTGTTCGCATTTGATAAGCATCAGGTGTTCCCGCGGATTTTTTATCCCCGCATCCAAAAGCGTTTGAGTGCAAATGGCGATCAGCCTGTAAAGCTCCGATGGCCGTGCGCGGTAAAATCTTGTGACCGTTATTATTCCGTTTGGCTTTAAATGCTCGAACAAAAGCTTCCATGTCTCAAGCGTATACAAAGCGTTTTCAGTAAGAACAAACGCGCCTGATGATGTTGCCGACCAGTTATCTATTACAGATACCTGTATGATATCAAACTTTCGGTCTAGCCGCTGAATATAACTTCTCGCTTCATCCCCTACAAATGTTACGTTAGGATATTTATCCAGATGCCCCGTGAAATTCCCAAAGTTATCGTTGATGGCGGAGATCATGTCTTTGTTGATCTCGATGCCAAGGATTGTTTTCTGTCCGAAATAAAGCGAAGAGAGCACATCGCGCCCTGCGCCGCTTCCTATTATCATTATATCCGAGTTCTTGCGGATGTAATGAGTGATATTCGCAACGTCATACTCAAGATGTTTCAGTTTTGTAAAGTCGCCGTCAAATTTTGAAAGCACGGTAGTTGAGTGGGCATCTATGTTCAGCATCAGCTGGCTGACTTTATTATCCCTGTCAAAAGTATTGCTCAAGCCCCATGCAAAAGGAGTTTCAAGCTTTGTCGAGTCTCCGTCGATGCTTACGCGTGAAAAAGAGTTCCATTTTTCAAGCAGCGGTTTATCTTCCCATTCGCCGCGTATCCAGTACAGGCGCAGTATAGGATTGTGGTTCATGTTGGTTATTGTGTTCGCTATAGAAAATAATATCAGCGCCGCCGAAAATATCGAAGCTGCTTTAATAATTTTCCTGTCATGGTCGTCAAGCGCAAATGATATCGAGCCAAGCGAAGTAAAAAACGCGCAGATAAAAACTGCGGTAGGCCCGCCGGAAATATTTATTGTCTGAACGACTAATATACATCCAAGCGCCGCCCCAATTAAGTCGGCGGCATATAATTTATTTATATTGCCGGTGAATCTTGTAAGAACAAGCGATACGCAGATACCGCTGAATACAAACGGTATGCAAGCTGTGATATAAATGAAAGCCGTGAATAAAAACCCTATTATGCTGAGTCCATGAATAAACGGTATTGCAATATGGATCAGGAAAGTAATAACCATGGTAAACGCGAACAACATTGATTGTTTTGCCAGCACATGCTTAATATCATCCTGGGGGAATTTGCGGGGGAAGAGGTAGACTATAATAGCGCCCACAGTCATGCCGAACATAGCCAGCGATACCGCCATAAACGCAAAGTGATAGCCCATAGTAACGCTGAAGATCCTTGTGAGCAGTATCTCATACATTAAAGTAGATAGCGCTACAAAGAAAATGCCTAAATAAGTTTTCTTGCAGACTGTTACAGGCTGAGCTAAGTTTGTATTAATCAATCAAATCTGGGAATTTTACTTTCTTGAATACTGAAAGATAAAATTCCCCGAAATAAATTAAAATGGATTATTGGGCGCTTAAATATGGCTTGGGCTGTATGTGCCTTAGTGTCTTTGGGGCAGTTGTTTGCCTCACCCCCGCTCGCCATAGGCGAGGTACCCCCACTCCCAAAGGGAGAGGGTGTGGTAGGGGCTTGTTCCCCGAACAAGCCGACTTACTTTAGCAATACCAGTTTCTTTGTCTGCGTAAACTCATTAGAGCTCAGCGTGTAAAAATATATACCGGATGCGAAGTTTGAGCCGTCCCACTCGGTTTCATATGTCCCCGGCTTTAGCCGCTCATTCACAAGCGTTGCAACCGTCTGCCCAAGCGAGTTGTATATTATGAGTTTTACGTCTGCCGTTTGCCGTCTCACGCCTGACGGTACATCAAACTTTATTTTCGTACTTGGATTAAACGGATTGGGATAATTCTGAAACAACGCAAACGACTTAGGAACTTCAGATGAAACATTTTGAATTCC
>CAZMRG010000224.1:0-3343 GCA_964568655.1 uncultured Ignavibacteriales bacterium
ATAATGAAGATAAAACGGTTGCAATTTATAACCTTAAGTTTAAGAAACACTCGGGAATCATCACCAAAATTTATGAAATTAAAAACCGCGAGGAGTTAATTGAAACTGTTCACAGGGAGTTTGGGATGCCTGTTAACATTATCGCACCCGTATTAAAAGAAATGTCAAAACTGGAAGATGAGTTAAGCAAAACCTGATCGCTTTCCTTATTTGTTTCCCAGATAAAACTTAGCCCCTATATTGAAGCTTAAAAAACTTATCATTCTGTTCTTATTCAACGAAGCGCTTATTGTTGGGTCGGCTGCATCGTTTATCCTGAATTGATTTGGCTCAGCGGTGTAACCCGAATTCTTATTTAAATTCACATACCGGTACCGGAAACCAAACACCAGGCCAAGACAATCTTTTATTCCTGCTTCAACTCCGCCACCTGCCTGGAAACCAAACCGTCCGGCTGATTGTATTGAAAATGTTCCGCCGGTTTTCAGAACAGGAAAGTAAATACAAAACTAATTAGAACAATTAGCCGGAATTTATTCTTTTTGTTCATAAATCTGACTTGAATAACGGATTATGAACAATATACATTATGAATTTTTTCTATTCCACATTAAAATGGCGCATTTGCGCGCCATGTCAATGTGAGACAAAACCTAATTGAATTCAGGGCGTTACAAATCCTTCTGCTCCGTTTATACCTCCCCATTCAATAACTGTAAAACCTTTTCTTTCATTCGTTTTAATAATGGGTTCTTTAAGGAAGCTTTTTTCATTTACCGGATTGAAATAAAAATCCAGGCGAACAATGGTTTGAGGTTCCGGTGTGATTGTTATTTTCATGTTGTCATTCAGGAAATTATTATCGAGCAGCCTTATCTCATAATAATTTGCTTTTTTCAAATTATTGACCCAGTATTCCCTGCATTGCTTCGTTTCTTTTGGATTCAAGCCCAATAACGGAAGCGTCTTATCAAACCAACTTTCCAGCTTACCATATTCCACAACCCAGCCTTCATCCGGCAGTTCGATCTTATTCAGCTTTGCTTCATAGAACAAGTAATCATATTTGTTATCAATTTTACCATCAGGAGCCGCTGTTACGTTCCATCCGCTATTATATAATGGTTCCGTGAAAGTTACAGCTCCGTTAACAGTTAAATTAACCCCAATGTTCATTGTTTGTTCGGGATAAAGATACAAAGCCGGTTTTTTCACGATAACAGGCGGTTTTATTTTGCTGCACATTTTTGAATAAACATCTACAAGATCGCCTTCAATTACATATTTTTCATCGATAGATTTTGTAATCCCTGATTGTACAACCTCTTTCACATCTTCCATGGAATTTGTGTAAAAAGAACATGAGGTGTTAACAAAACCTGAATATTCATCATTAAATTTTGCGCACCCTTTTGTTATATAACCCAGCATTGAACCGGCAGAGTATGATGTTTCATCCTGCGGACCTTTTTTAAGCCCTGTTATTTTTATAGCTACTTTATATCCAGTATCCGGCGCCATCAATAAATATACAGAGATCAGGCTTCTTTCCGTCAGCGAGAATTCTTCAATTCGTGAAGTCTTGATTATACACCCCGATTTTCCGTCATTGAGCGTATTAAACAGTTCGTCATAGCTAACGCACTGTTTTACGCTGGATGTATCCTGCGAGAAACTATTGTGATTTATGAAAGCAATTGTTAATAATATAATAATTAAATATCCCTGAAGTTTATTAAGCATATTTTTCCTTTTTTTTTATAATTTTCTATTACAGTTTATCAATTCGTTTATTTTATCAATATCATCTTTTTGGAAGCGGTGTAATCCCCCGACTCTATTTTATAAAAATACACTCCGCTCGGGAAATTTTCTGCGTTCCAGCTGGTCTCATATGACCCGACATTTAATAGTTCATTTACGATCACCGCATCTTCCCTCCCCAAAGCGTCATAAACAGTCACTTTGGTAAAAGCAGCTTTCGGCAAAGAAAATTTTATTGTCGTCGCTGGATTAAACGGATTCGGAAAGTTTTGTGAAAGCGTAAAGCTGAGCGGAATTTCATTTGATATTTTCTGAATCCCTATCACAAATGAATCAATAATAGCCGTCCACAATTCACCAACGGAACTTTTTGACCATACAGGTCTTACTACATTATTATAAGCGCTGATTCCCATATACTCTCCATACCAGTTGCCCATGTAAATATTCTAATTTGATGCTCTTACGTTTTGGAAAGTATTACCGCCGTCGGTTGACCTGGCGACATAAGCGTCGCAAATTATCTGGTTAACGCTGTTCCTTGAATCATAAAAAACTATCCAAATATATCCTGTTACACGATCCACACAAATCCACGGAAGCTCCTGGTCATGCCCCGGTGAATCGTTATTGACCCGAACAACAGTCCCCCAGCTATCTCCTCTGTTCGTGGATTTCGTAAACCATATATCCCTGTCATTTGCTCCATTTCTCAAATCGGAAAAAACTATATAAACGTTTCCTTTATATAGCGAGTTAGAAAGGTCGCAAGTCACGACCGGTGAATGCTTTAAAAAGTAGCTTCCCACCTGGCGGGAAACGATTATATCGTCAGTCAGCCAAGAATTCCCGGCATCAGTTGACCTATTGAATAAGATAAGAGAATCATAAGGGAAACAAACATAGACTTCCCCATTGTAGCCTGTACATGGCACAGGTCCCTCCGGATTGGAATAATCATAATACCCGTGACCTGCGACCCTGCTTATACGTTTTGGCTCTGTAAAAGAGGCGCCTGAATTAGTTGAGCTTGTAAAATAAACAAAAGAACTATCAGCAGGATTGTGACTTAACATAGTATCGTATAATGTCCACGTTACATATAAATTGTTTTTATAAATACTGTTAGAAAAATCCATGCAACCCATAGGCATGTCATCCATTTTATGGTATATATGCGCAAACTCAGTTCCGTTATCCCAGTTCATCCCGCCATTTGTAGATTTAAAACAGAAAAATTTATCCAGGTTAGGGCCCGGCACACCGTAATTTGCGCAGCATATATAATAGAAGTAACCGGCAGTGTCCACAAGTACTACCGGGTCGGAACCCGGCTCTCCTAAGGTTGTTAACATCGGGCCGCCGCTCCAGTTCAAGCCTGCATTAGTAGTGTAGTAGTAACCCATCATGCTGTTCGCTGGCGTGTAGATCCCTATAACTCCTGTTACCATTTGGTTGGGATTCTTAGGATTAATGGAAATCCACTCCTCTCCGTATATGTGAGCGGTTATTCTTACATTTTGAAACTGGCTGTATAAGGGTAGAGTAAAAAATAAAATTGATAAGACAGAAAATATTC
>CAZMRG010000225.1:0-3300 GCA_964568655.1 uncultured Ignavibacteriales bacterium
GCTCAATAATTTCCGTTCCGGCTTTATTAATTTCATCGCGGCGTTTATGCCACGCGTCTTCAAGCTGATGTATCAGGTCCTCGAAGCCGCCGAGTCCGTGTTTAGCGCGCGGCGGGATATATGTGCCGCCGTAAAACGGCTTGAGGTCGGTGGTTAAGAACATGCTCATGGGCCAGCCGCCGGAGCCCGTCATGGATTGCAGAGCCGTCATATACACCCTGTCAACGTCGGGGCGCTCTTCCCTATCGACCTTAATATTCACAAATATCCGGTTCATCTCTTTTGCGATGGCCTCGTTCTCAAACACTTCGCGCTCCATCACGTGGCACCAGTAGCAGGTTGAGTAACCTATGGAAAGAAATATCGGCTTATCTTCGCGTCTTGCTTCTTCAAACGCTTCTTCGCCCCACGCGTGCCAGTCCACAGGATTATACGCATGCTGCAGCAGGTACGGCGATTTCTCGTTAATTAATCTGTTCGCTTTTGACATTAAAATTTGATTGTAATTTAGCAAATATAGTTTTTATACAGGGATAATATGTAGTAATAAATTTACCTATAAAGGAATATCAATCTTATTCAGAACCTCCCTCCCCGATTTCCGATTTATATAAATACTGCATAATGAAAGATAAATAAAGTTTTATTAAGTTAGCATATCTAACAATGATTAAACCAAAGGAGAGTTTTATGTTTAAAACCAATAAAGCATTCAGCGGATTTTCGGTGAATGATATACCCAAAGCCAAAGCGTTTTACTCAGGCACGCTGGATATGGACGTATCCGAAGAGAACGGGCTGTTAAAGCTGCAAATCGACAATGGCTCAACTGTTATGGTTTACCCTAAAGCCAATCATGAGCCGGCTACTTTTACAATTCTCAATTTCCCTGTTGATAATATTGATACAGCTGTAGACTTCTTAGCCTCGCGAGGCATAAAGTTCGAGCATTACGAGTGGGAAAATATAAAAACCGATGTAAAAGGCATCATGCGCGACGGCGGCCCTTTAATAGCATGGTTCAAAGATCCGGCGGGGAATATACTTTCTGTAATTGAAACAAAAGCGTAGACCACCCCCTACCCCCTCCTTGGTAAGGAGGGGGAAAAGTAAAGAATTATTCTAACGAACGTCTCCCCTTTATAAGGTGGAATACAGAGTGTGTCTACACTCGATCCCCGCTTTCGCGGGGATAAACTGTTTGGTACAAAAAATTACCCTTGACAAAAAAATATCCCCGTTGTATTTTACCATTAGGTTAAATAACTAAAAGGTTAAATACGAATTATGTCAGTAAATCAACTAAATATGACTTTCGCCGCGCTGGCCGACCCTACCAGACGCGCGATACTTGCCAGGCTCGTAACAGGCGAAGCATCCGTAACCGAGCTTGCCCGCCCGTTTAAGATGAGCATGCCCGCTATCACCAAGCATCTTAAGTCGCTTGAACACGCGGGACTAATCTCCCGCAGCCGCGAGGCGCAGTGGCGCCCCTGTAAGCTGGAGGCTAAGCCGCTTAAGGAAGTCGCGGACTGGATAGAACGCTACCGCGAAATGTGGGAACAGCGTTTCGACAGGTTAGACGAATACTTAAAACAAATTCAATCAAAAAAGAAAAAATCAAAGTAAATGAAATCAAAAAAACTTTTCATACTGTTTCTGCTTTTAATTTCTCTGCTCAAAGTGTATGCCCAGCCGGACGGCAATACAAAGGTTAGCTCAGCATACATTGATACTATGATAGAGCACGAAAAGTTCTTTACGGCAAACGATAAGCTTAACGCGCCTGCGGGTGAAAAATGGTTCAGGTTCATACCCGGCGGCACAAGCGGAATAATGTTTATCGCTCCGCATACCACATCACAAACAAGAGAAGGAAAGATCAAGGCTGCAGATGCAGGCACAGGTTCGCTTATTGAAGCGCTAAATATACTAAGAGGCATTCCGGTATTTTATACAACTTATCTCAGTCCATCTGACCCGAATTATTATGATGACAATGAGTTTAAAGATTCGCTTAACGAAATACTTGGCGCTGTAAAACCATTTCTCGTAATAGACCTTCATGCTTCTGACCAAAGCCGCCCATATGATGTTGATTTTGGTACAATGCATGGCTCATCATTGCTTGATAAATCCGGTTGGCTTGATACATTAACCCGCGAGCTGCAAAAATCAGGCATAAGTAATTTATCATCAAATTTCTTCAGCGCCGAAAAACAGGCATCAGATACTAAATTTGTTTCAACACATGGCTATGCATGTATTCAGCTTGAAATAAACGCTGAGTACCTTTCACCTGACCGCGGTAAAGATTATAAAAAACGGTCTCTTCATCTTTTACAGGCTCTTACAAGATTTGTGGATGATATTAACAGGTAATAATTAATTTTATAAAATATATATAACTAAAGGAGATTAATAATGGCAGAAAAAAGAAATGACTCAGACACACTAAGCGCTAATAGAGAAATAACTCTCACCCGCATCATAGATGCGCCGCGCGAGCTTGTATTTAAAGCATGGACCAATCCGGAAATGATGTCAAAGTGGTGGGGCCCCAAATCTTTCACAGCGCCAACTATTAAAATGGACCTGCGGGTCGGCGGCAAGTATCTTTTTTGTATGCGCTCGCCCGAAGGAAGAGACTACTGGACCACCGGAGTTTACAAAGAAATTAACCCGCCTGAACGCTTGGTTTGCACCGATAATTTTGCAGATGAGAACGGGAATATTGTTCCCGCATCAGCCTATGGCTTTGACGGCGAATGGCCGGAATTATCGATCATTACTGTCACTTTTGAAAATCTTGATGACAACAAAACTAAAATGACACTGAGGCATGAAGGACTGCCGACAGGCGAGCACGGCGAAATGGCTAAAGCGGGTTGGACCACGACTCTGGAGAAACTTGAAGAAAGCCTGGCAGAACTGAAGAAATAAAAAAATAAATCTATAAAGCGGGCGGACCTGCCTGCAGCAGGCAGGCACACGGGTCCGCCCCAACAGAGACCAGAAATATTATAAATAAATAATTTAAATGAATGACTGAGAACAAAGTAAAACTGGCGGAAGATACCGCCAACCGTGAGATAGTAACATCGCGTGTTTTTGATGCGCCGCGAGATCTGGTTTGGGAAGTCTGGACAGAGCCGGAACATGTTGCCGTTTGGTGGGGCCCCAACGGTTTTAAAAACACAATTCACGAAATGGACGTGAGGCCGGGCGGCGTATGGCAGTTCATTATGCACGGCCCGGACGGAACAGATTATAACAATAAAATTGTCTTTAGCGAGATCC
>CAZMRG010000226.1:0-3260 GCA_964568655.1 uncultured Ignavibacteriales bacterium
GCATAGATCGGGTCGCCAATCTGTCCCTTAAAATCAACTCCCGGATGAAACTCGCCGCTATGGCCGCCAAACGGATTTGTTCTGTAACCATACCCTGAGCTCATTGGCCCGTCAAACGGAAAACCTGTCGGTGTGTTCTCGAGCGTTTTTAAAAATACTTCGGATTGCTCTTCATAGAAACTCACTTTGCCGTACACATCATTGCTTCTCTCACTGCTCTCGCCGCCTATACTTCCATCGGGCAGCGCGCGCCTTTGCTGCAGGTAATTATTGATCTTTGAAAGCGTTTCGTCTATCTTAACAAGCTTTTCTTTGACTTTGTTTTCCGTTACCGTTTCAATTTGTTTATTTGCTTCCGTTAACTGAGAATTAAGTTCATGATTTCTATAATTCATGTAAACAATATAAGCCAATAAACACAAAGCGCAAACTCCACAAAAGACGCCAAATGAAACCGCCCATTTAATATATTTACGGTAATTCCTTACATGTTTTGCGTCAATTTCGAATGATTTTGTTTCCTGGTTGTCGCCGCTGACAATTAGTACAGTAACTTTATCGTTATCCATTGCCTGAATAATGTTATATTAAAAGTAACATTATTCGCCCCGGGTTTCAAAACCTGAGAACCGGGGCGAATAATCCGAATTATATAACCTGACTAAGTAAATCTAAGAAAGGCATTTACAAAAATAACTATATTTTCAAGTAAAAACAAAAGGTTATACGCCTATAGCGTAAATATCATTTGGATTATCTATCATCAACTAAATGCTTTAAAATATAATAGTTGCTCAATCTATCTCCAGCCATTAATAAATATACGGAAGCAATTTCTTCGTGTGCTTCCTGTAGTCCTCGTACTCTGGAAATTTGATCATTAGCTGCTGTTCCTCAAACCGTATTTTAACAACGATGAAGGCAATTGCAATCACATAAACAACAAGCGTATAAAAAGCCGCAAAGAAGAATATCAAGCCAAGCAATAAAAGCAGAACAGATAAATAAATCGGATGCCGTATCTTTGAATATAATCCAGTTGTCCTAAGCTGTGCATCATCACCCGGGACAGGATTTGGCGTTATCTTCTGTCCGAAATGTATGAAGCTGAAAATTCCGAGCAAAAATCCCAGAGAAAGAAAGAGAAATGTAAGATAATCTAATGCGTATGTCCTGTAATTGTCCGAATATTTCTTCTCAATAACCGAAGAGATCACTACCGCGGAAACGATCATAATTTGGAAAGCAACAAATATCCAGACTTTTTGTTTTGAACTCATTTTTTTTATTTAAGCATGCGCTTCGAACCAGTTATCGCCCACACCGATATCAATATCGATCGGGCAATCAAGCTTCAAAGCATTTTTCATTTTGGCGGCCACAATTTTCTTAACTTCTTCAATCTCCCCTTTTTCAATTTCGAATACCAACTCATCATGCACCTGCAATATCATTCTGGATTTAAGTTTCTTCTTTTTGAACTCACTGAAAATGTTTATCATGGCAATCTTGATCAAATCTGCAGCCGTGCCCTGCACAGGCATATTAATAGCAACGCGCTCATCTCTTTGCCTTACAACGGCGTTCTTATTGTTTATATTGGGCAAGTATCTTCTTCTGCCGGCTAAAGTCTCGGTGTAGCCCTTCTTACGGGCGAATTCTTTAGTTTTTTCAAGCCACCCGTTTATGGACGGAAACTCTTTGAAATACGACGCAATTATCTCCCTGGCTTCATTCATAGCGATATTGAGCCTGCTTGAGAGGCCAAACGCCTGTATTCCGTATATTATCCCGAAGTTAACTTCCTTTGCCTTACGGCGCATATTGGGTTCGACTTTATCAGCCTTTATCTTAAATATCTTTGCGGCAGTCTCAGCGTGAATATCATGCTTCCTTTCGAATGCCTTTATCATATTTTCATCTTTTGCAAGATGAGCCATTATTCTGAGTTCTATCTGTGAATAATCCGCTGATAATATCTGGTTGCCTTTTTTCTCAGGCACAAACGCTTTCCTAAGCGACCTTCCTATTTCAGTTCTGATAGGAATATTCTGCAGATTCGGATCCGCGCTGGATAATCTGCCTGTAGCTGCAACAGTTTGATTAAATGACGTATGAACTTTCCCAGTCTTTTTGTTGATTATAGCAAGCAAACCTTCGGTATAAGTTGAGCGCAGCTTGGTAACAGTTCTGTAGTCCAGCAGTTTCAAAGCTATGGGGTGGTCATTTCTTAATTCTTCTAAAACCTTCGTATCAGTCGAAAAACCGGTTTTTATTTTTCGTTTTGTATCAAGTTTTAACTTATTAAACAGAATTTCCGATAACTGTTTTGTGGAATTAATGTTGAACTGAGCGCCCGCCGCTTCGTAAATTTCTTTTTCAAGCCTTCTTTCTGCGGTTATGAGTTCTTTATTGATAGCTCCTAAGATATCTTTATCTATCATTACCCCATTAAACTCCATGTCGGCAAGGACTTCAATCAGCGGGAACTCAATATCGTTGCATAAATTATCAAGGCTTATTTTCTTCAGTTCATACTCTAACCTGTGGTAAAGCCTAAGAGTAACATCGGCATCTTCTGCGGCATATTCAGCAGCTGTTTTAAACGGGATATTATCCATTGTTTTTTGCTTACCCGGTTTAGCTGTGTTGATAAGAGCTGATATAGGTACACACTTATAATTCAAATATGTTTCAGAAAGGAAATCCATTTTGTAATTTGATTCAGGCTTATTCACGTAAGCCGCAATCATAGTATCAAACCCTATATTCTGCAAAGTTATGCCGTAATTTTTCATCACAAGCATATCGTACTTAATGTTTTGCCCAATTTTCCTGATGCTTTTATTTTCCAGTATGGGCTTTAGATTCTCAACGGCAAATTCTATACTTATATCAGGAAACTGTTCATCTTTTGATTTCTTCGGGCTCGAAACTTTTTGGCCGAACAGATCGGCCGAACCCTGTTCTGCAAACATTAACGGAACATAAAACGCTTCGTTCTCATCGAAAGAAAATGATAAGCCAACAAGCTCGCAGTTCATAGGATCTTCTGAGGTTGTTTCGGTATCGAAGGCAAACTCATCCACATCTTTCAGCCTTTTCATCAGCCGCTTAAACTCATCTTCGTTTTTGATCGTATAGTATTTATGAGTATGAGTATTGATATCCTCCATCTGTCCCTGGAATGCAGGAGTAGTTTCTTTAGGAGGCTCCACAGAGACAGCCGTAATGCCTATTGAAGTCTCAGCCGAGCCTAA
>CAZMRG010000227.1:0-3259 GCA_964568655.1 uncultured Ignavibacteriales bacterium
GTAATTGTCCAGCGATTTATTAGACAATTAGAATTATTGGAAATTTGAGGAGCTAATTGTGTAATGACAAAACTTACAGCAATAGTAGTTGATGACGAAAAAATGTGCCGCGATAATCTCACGAATCTCTTACAAATTTACTGTCCGGAAATTTCAATTATAGGCATTGCCACTTCGTCTGTCGAAGCAAAACATCTAGTTATTGACTTAGAGCCGGATGCAGTATTCCTTGATATCAATATGCCCGGACTGAGTGGTTTCGATTTTCTTGAAAGTCTGGAAGAAATAAAATTTATGATTGTTTTTGTAACTGCGTATGATGATTACGGAATTAGGGCTGTTAAATCTCATGCTGTTGATTACTTATTGAAACCCATTGATATTAAAGAACTACAATGTTGTGTCAAAAAACTGACTGAAGCAAGAAAAAAGGAAAATAAAGCCGACAAAACCGGCAGCTCCCCGAAGGTAGTTATTCCTCAAAACCATGGCTTTGTAATTCTGGAATGTGAAAATATAGTTCGTATGACATCTGAAGATTGTTATACCCGGATTTTTACAAATGATAACAAACAATTTATTGTTTCCAAAACTTTGAAAGAATTTGAAGAAACCGCACCCCACGATATTTTCTTCCGTATTCATAAGTCGCATTTGGTTAATCTCAGTTACGTAAAACAATATACAACTTTGGACGGAGGATCTCTTTTATTGCAAGACGGGATCAAGATAGAAGTATCCCGA
The DNA here is from genome assembly GCA_964568655.1 of uncultured Ignavibacteriales bacterium. Taxonomy (GTDB): domain Bacteria; phylum Bacteroidota; class Ignavibacteria; order Tepidaquicellales; family OLB5; genus CAWFKW01. The sequence continues at coordinate 745 of CAZMRG010000227.1, forward strand.
AGAAAGGCTCACGAATTCAACAGAAAAATAAAAGAGGTTTTTGCTCAAAGCGATCATGAAAATGAGAGAAGTTAGTTACCTGGTTTTATTTTTACTCTTATTATCAATATTTCAAAAAGCCCTTTACTGCCAAACACCGCCGTATTACCATTACACTTCCGATGACGGATTAGGTACATCAACTGTTTTTGATATGATTCAGGACCGGGATGGCTACATATGGTTTGCAACCTTAAATGGTATCAGCAAATTTAACGGTAGCAGTTTCAGGAGTTATACGGTAAAGGACGGACTGAATTCGAATAATATTACATGTTTAACGGAAGGAAAAGATGGCTGCATTTATATTGGAAATTACAATAAAGGCATAAACATTATTAAGGAAAACATTATTTCAAATTATTACTTCAATGGAAATAGAAATCCTTTTATAAATTACCTTATGATTAAAGATGAAAACCTCTTATCGTATCATTATGTTTCACTTTGTGAAATTAAAAGGTTTTTATTAAGAGACCTGATGGGCCAGCGTAAGAATTTCCCTGATGAATTCAAATTAAATAAGTTTATTAGGTCTAAAGAAGGTATTTATACAGCAGCTACCTCTAAAGGATTTTATACTTTTGAGAATGATACATTTTCAAAACTTAATATTGAGGGCTTTGACAATGAAGAAGTGTTCTGTGTTACACAGGACCTCAATGATAATATGATGTATGCAGGTTTGAATGGAAAGATACTAATAATTAAAGATCAAAAAGTAATTAATGAAATCAGAATTAATTTGTTTAAAGAAAATAAAGTATTCAGAATATTAAAAGATATAAAAGGAAATATATGGTTTTCAATACTTAACAAAGGCTTTTATTTAATTCCATTCGGCACAAATGAAATTGTTGATATTGGAGCTAAATTAGGTTTGCAAAATTCCCAGGTCAATTGTTTTTTTGAAGATAACGAGAATAATATCTGGGCATGTACTTTTGGAGATGGCGTTTACTGTCTGAATAATCTATTCCTGAAAAATTATGGTAAAAATGACGGATTGAGCAATAAAATTATTTATGCATTGTCACAGGATAAATTCGGAAGGATAATTGCCGGCACATTTAACGGATTGAACTTCCTTGAAAACAATAAATTTACCAACATAAAAATCAATTCGCTTAACAATATCACTGATTATATCCAAAACATAAAAGTATTTGAAGACACTGTTTATATATGCGGAGTCTTTAATATAAATCAGCCTAAAGAAATTGTTAATAATGGCGTAAAATTTCTATTCTTACCAAGCAGTAATGCTTTTTGCAGGACCAGCGATAAATATTACAATGGTGAATGGTCGAACTTTATAACAATACGAAACATATCTGATTCTTATAATTCTCGGACTTATGATAAAATGTATATTTTTGGAGACGAAATGAAACGGAATATAGTAAATGATATCTTTGAAGATTCTGATAAAAATCTATGGGTTATTACATCGCTGGGAGCATGTGAAATAAAAAATAAGGTAAAATATCTTTTCAGTGAAGATAAAATATTGGGATCCAGTTTAAATGCAATTACTGAAGATAAAAATAAGGTCATATGGCTTGCCGGCGATAAAGGAATTGCAAGCTATGATTTAAGTAGGTCTGTAATTACTGATTATTCAAACCTTTCCGGTTACGATTTAACTTCTTCAACTTCATTGGTTTTTGATAAGAAACAACGCCTATGGATAGGTAACAAAAAAGGCTTATTTTGCTGGGATGGTTTCAACATAAGATATTTGAATAACAAAACCGGATTGCCATCAGATGAAGTGAATTCTCTTTTTTATGACACTCCTAAAAATGTTTTATGGATAGGTACAGGAAACGGCTTGACATCACTTGATGTAGAATACTTTGAAAAATATAAACCACCTGAATTAAGTGTGAAATTAAAAAGTATCAGCGCTGGGGATTCAACTTATTATAAGTTCAATGATTTAAAGTTTGAAACTGACGAACATGATATAAAAATATTATATGAGACAATTAATTTTTCGGCCCCGAGATCAATTGTTTATTGTTATAATTTAAATGAAGATTCTGTAACTACTTTAAATAATTATATTGAATATAATTCAATGACATGGGGTAATTACGAAATTAATATCAGAGCAAAGTCGCCAAATGGAACCTGGAGTATGCCAGCTAATATTAGGTTTACCATTAAGTCCCCTTACTATGTGTCTGTATGGTTTTATGCTGTTTTATTAATTTTCACAATTACAATTATTTCATCCGCCGCTGCTTTGAGGATAAGATATAACAGGAAAAAGATTCATGATGAAATGGAATTAAATAAAGCTATGAATGAATTAAAACACCAGGCTCTATCAGCAATGATGAATCCCCATTTCATATTTAACTCATTAAATTCGGTGCAGCATTTAATTAATACCGATAATAAAGTTGAAGCAAACAGGTATATTTCACTGATGGCACGATTGATCAGAATGAATCTTGATACTGCAAGA
>CAZMRG010000228.1:0-3250 GCA_964568655.1 uncultured Ignavibacteriales bacterium
TACATATATGTTGCCTGCGTTATCTACAGTAATAGCGCTTATCTGGTCTTTGCCGCTTGCGGTACCGTCATATACAGCGACCCAAACCTGCTGCCCGTCAGAATTGTATTTAATTGTCACATAATCTTCCTGGTTTGCCGATGAGAAACTATATCCGCCAACGTAAGTATTTCCTTTGGTATCAATGGCTACACATGTAGCTTCGTTAAGCGTACTTAATGGTCCGTTATATCGAGCAACCCACTGGGTGTTAACCTGTGCATAACTATACGCAGTAAACAGTACGGCAAATAAGACCGCAATTATTCTAAACTTCATTAAATTCGTTTCCTAAATTCTTTTAAATTCAGCATTAAACATAAGCATTGAGTTTCAAATTTGCAATTTAGAAAGAACAAGGCCGAGGTAAAGCCTCACCCCATCCTAACGGATACCCCTCTCCAGGGGGAGAGGGGAAGCTCGCCGTAGGCGAGCAGGGGTGAGGCGAAGAATCCCATCTTCAGAAAATATATAAGTTTGTTATTTCGAAATAACCTTGCTATTTTAGCCGAAATAAAAATCGGGAATTTCATGGATAATAAACACTCATTATTGCAGAGATTAGGACTTTTTACTGCCATTACTATCGTTATTGGTTCAATGATCGGTTCAGGTATTTTCAAGAAATCGGCGTCTATGTCGGCTGAACTGGGCGCCCCGGGAATACTGATAGCTATTTGGGTTGGGGCAGGTATAATTAGTTTGATTGGCGCGCTGATAAATGCCGAGGTGACCGGACTCATTCCAAGAGCCGGCGGACAGTATGTTTATTTCCGTGAAATGTACGGCAAGTTCACTGCTTTTATTTATGGGTGGTCGACATTTTCGGTTATTCAAACCGGTTCGATTGCCGCAATAGCATATATTTTTTCCGGTTATTTAGAATATTTTTTCCCCGCGCCGCATCTATCACCCGCATGGGAAGCTTGGGGCTTTTCAATTCCGATCGCGGGAGTTAATGTGCTGGATCTATACCCTTTAAAAGATATTGGCCTTAAGATGATGACGATTATTCTCATCATGTTCCTTTCAGTTGTAAATTATTTTGGCGTAGTGTTTGGAGGAATGGTTAATAATGTTTTTACAACATTAAAATCAGCTGCGATAGGAGTTATAATAATAGCCGCGTTAGTATTTGGGGTTGGTCATACTGCAAATTTCAGTCCGTTTATAAATACTGCATTTCAATATCCATCAGGCACTTTGCTTGGCGCAATTATACTTGCGCTAAGCGGCGCATTCTGGGCATATGACGGGTGGAACAACATTACATATCTTGGTGCTGAAATAAAAGAGCCGCAGAGAAATATTCCAAAAGCGCTGATATTTGGAGTCGGATTTGTGATAGTTGTTTACACGCTTATTAATTTAGCTTACCTGTACATTCTTCCGATTGAACAAATGTCAAAGTCATCATTACTTGCTTCTGATGTAATGCAGGCTGTGGTTGGAAACTGGGGCGGCGCGTTTGTTGCGATAGCGGTTATGGTATCTACATTCGGCACAACAAACGGAACTATACTTGCATCGGCAAGAGTATATTATGCGATGGCAAGGGATGGTCTCTTCTTTAAGAAGCTTGAAGACGTGCATCACAAACACAGAACGCCGGGAGTATCAATACTTGTGCAGGGGATATGGGCATCGCTTATTGCAATGACAGGCACGTTTGACCAAATTACCGACATGCTGATTTTTGTTTCATGGATATTTTACGGACTCGGCGCGTTTGGAGTATTTGTTCTCAGGAAGAAGATGCCAAACGATGAAAGGCCGTATAAAGTAATCGGTTACCCGGTTCTGCCCATAATATTTATTTTATGCGCCGCGTTTTTTGTTGTGTTCAGCTTCAAAGAAAATATCAGGAACGCTGTATTTGGTTTGCTGCTAGTTGTAATCGGAATCCCGTTTTACTTTTATTTCAACAGGCAGGGAAGTAAAGGGAATTTGACGCCCCGCTGACGTGAATTCCCACGTAGGTGGGAATCTAACAGAAAATTTGCAATAGAGAAATTCTGTATGATAATAAATAATCTAGCCACAGTACACTAAAAGTATTTTCTCTGGTTTTCAATTGTTAATAATGATGCGGTTTGTTAATTAGCAGTCTGTCATTCCTTCGGGAATGACATGTGAGTAGGGATTGACAGGTGAGTAGGGAATGACAAGCTTAAAGGAATGACATACAAGAGAAAACTTGAAATGGATATTAATAAAGATTATCTGGATTCCCGCCTTCGCGGGAATGACATGAAAAACACATGACAAACAGCCTTGCAAATTTTGACTGGATAACAATAAGCGTACTGGTTCTGCTAATTGCGCTGTGGGCGAGATTTTTCTATAAACGTGGTAAGAAAGAATTATCTTATGAGATTTCTTCTGTTCCGTTTGTCAGCCATAGCTCGGAGATCTCCGGAAAGCTGGAGCTGCTTTGGAACGGCGCCGAAGCGGAGAACGTGCAAATTGTTAAGCTTGAAATAATGAATACAGGCAACGTTACATTAAAGCCTGCCGACTTCGCCCGCGATTTTATCCTTAACTTTGACGTAAAGTCGAATGTCATTGAGCTTGACCTGCTTTCAACAAAACCTTACACTATGTACCCTGAAATAATTAATCATGTAAACAGCATAGCGCTTAAGCCTATACAGATGAATCCGGGCGATTCTATTAGAATAAAGTCGCTGGTACACAGCCCCAAAAAAGATTTTAGCGTCGATTTCAATCTGAAAGGCGACGGAACAGTCAAGAATTACATTACAACGCATTTTCTGTCTGATAAGGATAAAGGTTTATTGATCGTTTATGCAATTGTCGCGACATTGTTTTCTATCTTTCTTAGTATTTATAATTTAAACGCTCTGCCAAAAATATGCATTATCCTGCTTACAGTGATGAACATTAATGCAATGTATTTTGTTTACCGGATACTTTTAAAGTATAAATAGTTGTGGGAAGATTAAGCTTCTTCGGAAATTTCGCCGCTATATCGTTAGTTGTTATTGGCATGATAGGCGCCGCTAACGTTGATAAGCAATCTTCTTTAACGGAAATTTGTCTGGTTATTGTAGCCCTCGGCTTAATAACTCTATTGGTTTCAATGGTTCTAAGTATCATAGCAATATTTAAAAACGATAAAAGAGTATTTGGAATTTTCAGTTTAATAACCGGGGTTTTATTATTAAGAATGTTTTTCTACTTAGTTTAC
>CAZMRG010000229.1:0-3223 GCA_964568655.1 uncultured Ignavibacteriales bacterium
CGTAGAATCTAAATATTTTATTCCCGCCATACCTTCATTATCGCCATATGAAAAGAATTCCGGCGGCGACCATGTTAATCCATTATTTGTTGTTTTGTATCTGTAAAAGTAATATCCAACAGAGAATGTAAATCCAACCTGGCTTTGAGTATTTATTACCGGTGCCATAATTATATGATTATTTGATACCTGGGGGAATTCTTTGGTAGACCAGCTAACACCGCCGTCAGTCGTCCGGATGTAGCTCATAATCGACAGGTCTTCGCCCTGGCAGTTTATGCCAACATAATAATTGGAAGTATCCAATATTGATATATCAAAAAAGTAGCTGCCATAAGGCAGAACAAGGTCCTGGTAAGACCAATCCAGCCCGCGATTGGTGGACTTAAAAAATCTGCTTGTAAAAACGACTGAATCTCCGTAAAATAAACATGCCAGAATCAAATCAGGGCATTTGATCGATGTCTTAAATTCTGCTTCACCTCCAAGCATATTGCCCGATCTGGCTGAATCAAGTATTTTGATCCAGCTCAGGCCGCCATTGCTCGTAGAAAATAATTCCTGCTGATAACCATTTATGTAGGCATTATTAAGATCCATTCCTGTAATTTTATTAGGCCTGAAAAAACTGTTAGGGTTAAGGTCAATTAAAGTACTGCCGATTTTTTTATATATTCTTGCCGAATCATAAGAATTTTTCGTCAGGATCCACATTGCATTTGTATCGACAAGCGAAATACAGTAAGTTGATTCATTGCCAATTGGCGGGAACTGGTAATCCAGAACCCACTGAGCCCTTACCAGACTTCCGCAGCATAGTAGACATATCAAAACTAAAATATAGGAACAGGAAGTTTTCTTTTTCATCTTAATGAGAAATAATAGAAGTGGATTTGACATTGCAGAAGAAACGGCAATGAAGAGAAATAATAGAGTGTATTTCAAAAGGTTTTGTTTCACAAAGATTTCAGAAGTTATTCATAACAATATCTTTATTCACTCAATAATACTGAATAATCTCCTATATTGAAACGCAGGTAATTTTGCATCAGTATTCCATAACCCCCTCTCCGTTTGGGGGAAGAGGCAGCTAGCCTAAGGCGGCGGGTGTGAGGTCAAAAAAACAAATAAAAAACCCGGCAATTTGAAATTACCGGGTCTAAATTATTAACTGTTAACTACTAACTATTAACTGAAATTTACTTTATTTCCCAAACATTTCCCGAGAATAAAAGCTTCTCTAAGTCGCCTTTGCCTTTTTTCTCCATCTGTTCCTTTATCTGCTTTTCCATTTCATCTTCATAACAGAAGCGTTCGATATCTAGGAATACTCCTGTCGGAGCCGGCATGCCTTCCATGTCGCCAAGCTCTGCTAACAGAAATGCAAGCTCTTTTGACTTCACGTTATGCACCAATAAGTCATTTATAGAATACTTACCGTCTTCGAGCGAAACAACTGTTGGATGGAACCCATCAAGCTTAATTCCCTTATTGCCGTTTTTCCCGAATACCATTGGTTTTCCGTCTTCAAGAAACAAAATGTTATCTGCTTTTGTATCTTTCTCCACATATTTTTCAAAAGCGCCGTCATTATAAATGTTGCAGTTCTGGAATATCTCTACGAATGACGTTCCCTTGTGGTGCGCTGCTTTTGTAATAACATCCTGCATGTGTTTGCCGTCGCTGTAAACCGATCTTGCTACAAATGTACCGTTGGCGCCCAATGCAAGCGATATCGGGTTGAAAGGATAATCTATAACTCCAACCGGGCTGGATTTGGTTATCTTTCCAAATTCACTGGTAGGGGAGTATTGTCCTTTTGTTAATCCGTATATCCTGTTGTTAAAAAGTAATATGTTTATATCCAGATTTCTTCTGAGTATGTGAACAAAATGGTTGCCTCCTATGCTGAGCAGGTCGCCGTCGCCGGCCGCTACCCAAACGCTTAACTCAGGATTCGCCATTTTAAGTCCCTCTGCTATCGCAGGAGCCCTGCCATGAATTCCGTGAAATCCATATGAACTCATGTAATACGGGAAACGGCTTGAACATCCGATACCCGCAACGAAAGCCATTTTTTCTCTTGGAATACCAAGCGAAGGCATAACTCTCTGCACCTGCGCGAGGATCGAATAATCTCCGCAGCCGGGGCACCATCTTACATCCTGGTCGCTGGCAAAATCTTTTGCCGTTAGCTTAACCGCCGTTCCGTTTGTTGTTATTGTGTCTTCTGCCATTATGCCCTCCCTAATATTTCTTTTATCTTTGCTTCTATTTCTGATGATTTGAAAGGCTGCCCCTGTACTTTCGGCAATGAAATAACATCAAGTAAGTACTGTGCCCTGATCATGAATGCAAGCTGCCCTAAATTTATTTCCGGTATCAGAACTTTCTTAAATCTCTTAAGCGTTTCGCCTAAGTTTTTCGGGAAAGGATTCAAATACCTTAAATGAGCCGTAGAGACTTTTATGCCTTTTGATCTTAGGTTTTCAACTGCCGAGGTTATAGCCCCGTAAGGACTGCCCCATCCTAAAACCAAAAGCTCGCCTTCGCTTTCGCCATCCACCTTTAACAGCGGTATATCGTTTTCAATATTCTTGATCTTCAGCGCTCTTGTTTTGACCATCTCTTCGTGGTTCTTCGGGTCATAACTAATGTTTCCCGTCAGGTGGTCTTTCTCAAGTCCGCCGATCCTGTGTTCCATACCGGGCGTACCGGGAATCACCCACGGGCGTGCCATATTTTCATCTCTCATATACGGGAAGAACCCTTCCGGATCTGTTCTGAAAACTGCTTTTATATCAGCAAGTTCATTTACATGAGGCATCTTCCACGGCTCAGCGCCGTTTGCAATAAATCCATCGGATAAAAAGATAACAGGCGTCATGTACTTAATTGCAATTCTTGCCGCTTCATAAACCATATTAAAGCAATCTGCCGGAGTGGCAGCGGCTACTATTGGCAAAGGACTCTCGCCATTGCGTCCGAACATCGCCATCAATAAGTCAGCCTGTTCAGTCTTTGTAGGCAGTCCTGTGCTGGGTCCGCCGCGCTGTACATCGGCGATAACCAAAGGAAGCTCAAGCATTACAGCCAGCCCGATAGCTTCTGTTTTCAATGCAAGACCGGGTCCGCTTGTGCTGGTAAAACCAAGCGCGCCGCCAAACGAAGCGCCAATTGCCGCGCATACGGCCGCAATCTCGTCTTCAGCCTGGAACGTCTT
>CAZMRG010000230.1:0-3204 GCA_964568655.1 uncultured Ignavibacteriales bacterium
CAATCACATTTTGTTTTTTTTACGCTTCATTATTATCTAATTAGGAGGAAATCCGGATAAGGTTTTTACTCGTTTAAAGCTTACTAAATATAACGGGAGGAATAGAATGAGGCTATCCGCATTTTGCCTTGTAATTATTTTCACTTCAATAAACCTTACTGCTCAGGTAACGCAGGAATGGGTACGGATATATAACGGGGGGTATCCTGAGGCGATGGCATTTGATCATTCAGGTAATTTAATCGAAACCGGACAATCGACATCCGGTAATCTAAGCTTTGAGACGATCAATTATAATACTTCCGGAACCCAGCTTTGGGCTTCTGCTTTTTATATGTCTTATTCATGTCATGGATACGCATTAGCCCCTGATGATTCAGGAAATGTTTACATAACAGGGTATTGGTTAATGGGGAATAATTTCCCAGCAACTTTGATAATAAAATATAATTCCACAGGAATTGCACAATGGCATTATGCAACCATTGACCGCATGATACATAGCTCTAAAACCATTACAATTGACGGCGCCGGGAATATTTATCTTGCCGTATATTTTGTTGCCGGCGGCGGTACAACTACAATCGATATTGTAAAAATGAGTCCGTCCGGAAGCCAGATATGGGATAAGTATTATGTAACAGGAATCCCTGTATCAATAAAATCTGTTCCTTCCGGTTATTTATATTTATCAGGTTATAGCGGTACATCTGGCGCCGGAACACAATATACATTAATAAAACTGGATACATCCGGCACATCGAAATGGGTGAGGAATTATTACAGCGATCCGAGCGGTCCTAATGTTAACACAGCAATGACAATAAATAACTCTGAAAATATTTTTATCACTGGTTTCAGCAGAAAACCTGCAGGTGATACCGATTATACGACTATAAAATATGATTCGTCCGGAAATATTGATTGGTCCATATCCTATGGAGACACAACTCTTCGCAATAATGAGCCAACTTCCATAGTTTCTGATAATTCAGGCAGCGTTTATGTTACAGGTTTAAGCAGGGGAAACGGAACAGGCGTGGATTATGCTACCGTAAAATATAACAACAACGGTATTCAGCAATGGATCCAAAGATATAATGGCGTTGCTAACGGCGATGATATTGCAAATGCTATGACGATTGACAACAATTCAAATGTATATGTTACAGGCTCCAGCATCGGAATTGGAACAGAATATGATTATGCTACAATTAAATATAACTCTGCGGGTGTTATGCAATGGGTAATAAGATTTAATGATTCTGTTAACGCAAATGATTACGCCAATGCGATTGTAACGGATAATTCAGGAAATGTTTATGTTGCCGGGGAGGGGAACAATGAATTTATGACAGTAAAATACTCGCAGCCCACAGGAATAAATCCAATTTCATCCGATATCCCGAAAAGTTACAGCTTATCTCAAAATTATCCAAATCCGTTCAATCCTTCAACAAAAATAAAATTTGGCGTTCCTAAAAATGGGGTAGTTCATTTGGTTATATATGATGCAATCGGCAGGGAAGTTTCAACGCTGGTTAATGAACAGCTTAATGCAGGAACTTATGAAGCAGAGTGGAACGCGTTAAACTTTCCAAGCGGAGTTTATTTTTCTAAGCTGGTAAGCGGAGATTATAGCGAGACAAAAAAACTGGTTCTTGTAAAATAATGGATTTTGATCCGGGTAAGTTCCAAGGTTTTAGATTATGATTCAAAGTAGCGTTTGAGTCCCGTGAGCCTTATTTGGATATCACGCCGTAACATACGGCCGACGAAGAATTCTATAATCTTGTTGAATATTTTTCCTTTAGCTTCATAATAGTACTTAAAAATTACCTCGGTATTGTTATCGTTAAGCTTTCGAAAGTTCCAGCTTCCGGCAAAGTTTTTAATTAAAGGAAAATCACCTTCCATTTTTACCGCCGTTTGCGCCGGACGGTTGAACGTAACATAGCTGACAGTCATTCCAACGCCTTTCTTATTCTCACAGTATACCCTGGTTCCGGGTTTGATTTCAGAACTTCCATCAAGCAGTTTTGCTTGCCTTAGATAGGGGTCCCATTTTAGCCTAATTGAATAATCCTGGGAGGTATCAAAGACATTTTCAATGGCGGAGCTTATAATAGTTGAGCCCGTTACAGTTGGCATCTTTATCTTTATTCTAATGATTCACTTTTCAGATAAAGCCTTAAGATACTTATTAACATATTCATCAATTCTTTTCAGCCTGTATTGAACTATGAACCTTGGATGTTCAAGAGGAACAATCTTTTTAAAGAATTTCTCTTTTAGATTTATTTCATTCAAATAGTAGAAGTTCTTGTTATTCCCCATACAAAAGCAAACATCGGTGGATATACCGAATTTTATCTGCTTAGAGATGCTTTCGCAGATAAAATCGTAAACCGAATTGTACAGTTTTACGTCGTCGTAATAATTATAATTTACTTCGCGTCCTTTATCGTTCTTCAAAGTAAAGCCCAGCGGACAAACTGAATTGATATAAAAATCAGAATAGAACTTTTCTGTTCCGCCATACGCCATTATCACTTTGTAAACAAATACCGATGATTGCTCATGTGTCGCCATTTCATCAACTTTGATTCCGCAATGCTCAATGAGTCTTTTAGTATCGGTAAACGGCACTCCGGTTACTCCGGCGCCAAATCTCCCCGGATTTATTCCGAGAATCATATGCCTTGGGTTATTATCGCTATAAAATTTACTGTAAAATTGTTTGGTAATTGAAATAATCTGCTTTTCCTTAAAAGGATTCATTATACTAATTCCTTTAGGAAGCCTGCCTTTATAGCTCAATTGGGCGTTGAATGCCAGTATTTTATCTGCAAATGTCATTTTTTTCGTGAAGGCGAATTCTTTTCATATGTCGCTCCTAACGGAGCTAATATTGTTATAATGTGTTTACTACAAATATATCGCACCTAACGGAGCTAATATTGTTATAATGTGTTTACTACAAATATATCGCTCCTAACGGAGCTAATATTGTTAGAATGTGTTGACTACAAGTATATCGCTCCTAACGGAGCTTGTATTGTTGTAATGTGTTTACTACAAATATGTCGCTCCTAACGGAGCTGGTATTGTTATAATGCGTTTACTTCAAATATATCGCTCCTAACGGAGCTTATAACGTTCTAATACAAATATTTCGCTCCAAAAGGGGCTAAAAATATTATT
>CAZMRG010000231.1:0-3203 GCA_964568655.1 uncultured Ignavibacteriales bacterium
GCGCTCTAAGTACGGGGCTAAGAAAGCTAAAGCGGCGAAATAGCAAATCAGTTAATAGTTAGTAGTTAATAGTTAACAGAAAAGCAAAAGCAAATCGCTACAGATTACGGCAAAGCACAATAGAACAGGTAACAGCAAAGCCAACAGAGTACAACAGAATAAGTAATCATAAATTTTAAACAAATAGATCTCCGTTTGCACGGGGATGAGAGCTGAAAATTGAGAAAGAAACAAGCAGATAAGAGAATCAGAAGGCCCGATAAGAGGCATGGCGATATATTGGTCGGGCGCTTTATTAATGCGATCATGGAAGACGGCAAGAAACAGACAGCCGAGAAGATAATGTATGATGCATTCGGGATGATAGAAGAGAAACTGAAATCCGACCCGATAGAAGTATTCAAGAAAGCTGTGGCAAACTGCCAGCCGGTGCTTGAAGTACGTTCAAGGCGCGTCGGCGGTTCAAACTACCAGGTGCCGACCGAAGTCAGGCCCGAGAGAAGGATTGCGCTTGCCATCACATGGCTGTTAACTTACTCGCGCAAGAAGCCGGGTAAATCAATGGCGGAAAAACTTGCGTCAGAATTAATGTCTGCCGCAAATAATGAAGGCGCCGCCGTCAAGAAAAAAGAAGACGTGCACAGAATGGCCGAAGCCAACAAGGCTTTCGCTAACTTCAGATGGTAGTATAGTCAATTAGCAATTGGCAATTAACAATTAGCAATTAAAAATCAAAATTAAATCATAAAGGAGAGATTGCTGCCTGCCGGAGGCGGGTAAACGTCCCGAGAGATCGGGACTCGCAATTAAGGAAAGAATGCCGCGTAAAGTATCATTAGAAAAGACAAGAAACATCGGTATCATGGCTCACATTGACGCCGGTAAAACCACAACGACAGAAAGAATACTGTATTATACAGGACGCCTGCACAGGATGGGCGAAGTGCATGAAGGCGCCGCTACCATGGACTGGATGGAGCAGGAAAAAGAAAGAGGCATCACAATTACGTCTGCCGCTACAACCTGCTATTGGAAAGAACACAGGATAAATATTATAGATACTCCGGGGCATGTTGATTTTACCGCCGAAGTTGAACGCTCGCTTAGAGTGCTTGACGGAGCCGTTGCGTTATTCTGCGCGGTTGGCGGAGTTGAACCTCAATCCGAAACAGTTTGGCGCCAGGCCGATAAGTACAATGTACCAAGGCTTGCGTTTGTAAATAAAATGGACAGGACAGGCGCGGATTTCTATAATGTTATAGACATGATGAAAGACCGCCTTAAAGCTAACGCTGTTCCTATTGAAATTCCGATAGGGCAGGGCGAAATGTTTGTCGGGCAAATTGACCTGATAAGGATGAAGGCGCTGATATATAACTCAGATAATCTTGGCCAGACATGGGAAGAATCTGAAATTCCGGCATCATTAAAAGTTAAAGCTATCAATTACAGGAAACAGCTTCTTGAAGCGGTTTCTGATGAAGATGATACGCTGTTAAACAAATATCTTGACGGTAAAGAAATTTCTGACGAAGAGATTAAAGTTGTTCTTCGCAGGGCCACTTTGAAAGCGAAAATTATTCCTGTTCTTTGCGGTTCATCATTTAAGAACAAGGGCGTTCAGTCATTGCTTGACGCGGTTATAGATTACTTACCGTGCCCGAAAGATATCGGCGAAATTTGGGGACATCATATTCACTCTGATGACCACATCACAAGAAATATTGATGATAAAGATCCGTTTTCAGCGCTCGCGTTTAAGATCATGACTGATCCGTTTGTTGGTAAGCTTACGTTCTTCAGGGTTTATTCAGGTACGCTTGCGGCCGGTTCGTATATACATAATCCGAATTCGAATAAGAAAGAACGTATCGGGCGTTTGCTGCTTATGCATGCAAATCACCGTGAGGATCTCGAAGAAGTATTCGCAGGCGATATAGCCGCGGCTATTGGACTGAAACATACAAAGACAGGCGATACATTATGTGATGAAGATGACCCGATAGTTTTGGAGAGAATGACTTTCCCCGATCCGGTTATTCATATTGCAATTGAGCCGAAGACAAAAGCCGACCAGGATAAGCTGTCTGAATCGCTTACCAAATTGGCTGATGAAGATCCGACGCTTCGCATTTCTTCGAATGAAGAAACAGGGCAGACATTGCTTGGCGGAATGGGCGAGCTTCATCTTGAAATTATTGTAGACAGGTTAAAGAGAGAATTTAAGGTTGATGCAAACATCGGCAAACCGCAGGTTGCGTACAAAGAAACCATTACTAAGGAAGTTGAACAGGAAGGTAAGTTTGTAAGGCAGTCAGGCGGACGCGGACAGTTCGGACATGTTTGGATAACTGTCGGGCCGAATGAAAAAGGCAAGGGCTTTGTGTTCGAGAATAAGATAGTAGGCGGAAAAGTGCCGAGAGAATATATTAAACCGGTTGAAGAAGGTATTGAAGAAGCTATGAAGAACGGCGTTCTTGCAGGTTACCCGGTAGAAGATATTAAGGTAACATTGTTTGACGGTTCTTATCATGAAGTTGATTCATCTGAAATGGCGTTTAAGATCGCGGGTTCAATTGCTTTTAAAGCGGCCGCTCATAAAGCAGGTCCGATAATTCTTGAGCCGATAATGAAAGTTGAAGTTACAACTCCCGATGAATATATGGGCGACGTAATGGGCGACTTAAGCTCAAGGCGAGGCAAAATAGAAGGCATGACGCAGAGAAATGATGCACAGGTTATAAGAGCTATGGTTCCGTTATCTGAAATGTTTGGATATGCTACTCAGATGCGTTCGATGACACAGGGAAGAGCATTATATAATATGGAATTCGATCATTACTCAGAAGTACCAAAGTCGATTGCCGAGCAGATAGTTGAGAAGCATAAAGGAAAAGAATCGGTTTCGGCATAAAGATTCATCAGATTTATCAAATTCGTCAGATTCATCAGATTCATCAGATTAAAAATTAGTTAGTTCTTTTAAAATAAGTTTTATTTAGGGTCAATCCCGGTAAGGGATTCCTCGTCACAATCAGACACAAACCCGCATTTGCGGGAAAAAGCGCTCTGTGAAATTTTCCAACTGATAGAAGCTAATAGGCTAAATCAGTAAACGCGTCCCGCCTACGGCGGGAAGGCGGGAGGTTCGAAACAGAATTTTTCCAACTGACTGGCAACATTACAATGGGCCAGTAGCTCAG
>CAZMRG010000232.1:0-1276 GCA_964568655.1 uncultured Ignavibacteriales bacterium
CCCGCCTTTGGAGGGCTGCAGGCAGGGGGATGAAGGGCGAGTAAGGCAGACGGCAAAAGTGAGAAGCCAGACGTAAAACGTAAAAAACGCTTTCAAATATTTCTGTAGGGGCGGACCCGTGTGTCCGCCCGCTTTTTCTTATTTATCACCCTGAGCGCCAGCCTGCTTTGCCTGTTTACCCGCCTACGTAGGGCCATTGGAGGGCTGCAGGCAGGCGACCTTTAGAGTCAGTCTCAAAAGTCAATTTTTCATGTAATAAATCTGTAACCGCAACCTTTAGGTTGCGAAAATGAATGAAAAATTGACACGCAGTCTAAAGACTGCGGCTACAAAAGAGGTTTTGAGGCAAACTCTTTAGGTCGTGGATTGAAGGACAAAAAAATTCCCGGGGCTTTAGCCCTGACGAAACGTGACACGGCATCCTTCGAACAGATCGGGGGACGAAGGGAATATCACTTTTTTAATTTATGCATTATATTTGCGCTAGCTTATAGATAATGTAAGTTTGTTTGATTTCATATTAAAGTAATATTTAAATTTAAGCAGTTGGAGCAGGCTTTGTAAGGGTGGCCTGCGTCTTTCTAGAATAGCTCCCAGCTTTTCGAAAAAGCCAACTGCTTTTTCTATGTACGCGTTTAATTAGTCACTCTTTGCTCCATAAACATGATGCGCTTTCCTCACAGTCGTTTATTCTGCATTGACTTCATAAAACTTATGTATTATCTTCGGTTCAGTTAACAATTAGCCCCGCAAGCGGGATTTCATCCAATTGCTAACGCACTTGAATTCAACAGTTAACAGAAGGCACAAGGCAGTCCTTCGACTACCTACCTGCAGCTCCACGAGTCAACGACTCGTCTACGATCCTTCGGGTCGAAGACCCGTAGGGAAGAGTCGTGGATAGGCAGGCGCTCAGGATGACAATCTGATAATCATGACGATTCTCAGGCTAGTCGGTGAGAAATGAGACGAAAAAACGGAAGAAAAATTGTGATTATAAATCAGAAACACAAAATAAAGTCCCATCTCACGTTTCAACTGACTGTATCTCACGAATGTGGCTCAATGAGAAAACATGAAAATTAAAAAGAAAAATTGAAAAACATTGGTGTGAATGTTGAGACAGTGAGACGGAATTTACTTATTTAACCTGATTAACTGATTTCACTAAATATACAATATTTCTGCAATTATCGTCATTTTTATGCATCTTTTATTAAATTGAAAGTGTCCTATTTTTTCCGTAAAATTAGTAGTTTCTGCAAACTACTACTTG
>CAZMRG010000232.1:1376-3171 GCA_964568655.1 uncultured Ignavibacteriales bacterium
TTGAAAGTGTCCTATTTTTTCCGTAAAATTAGTAGTTTCTGCAAACTACTACTTGTAGGAGCAAAACCAAGATCCCCGTTTGCACGGGGATGACAGAAAAAAATAAAGCATCGGGGGATGATCTCCTTTACATTGAAAATAGTACGTCGGTGCAAAATTTGGGTCCCCGCCTTCGCGCCTGCCTGCTGCAGGCAGGGGGATAAACATCCGGCCCGGATGGTGAAATTGGTATACACGCTGCGTTCAGGGCGCAGTTCCGTTATCGGAGTTGCGAGTTCGAGTCTCGCTCCGGGCACATGAAAAAAAATAAAATGAAAGCATATAATGATACATATTTTAAAGAAGAAATGGACTCTGCTGGAAGATGTAGATGAAAATCTGGTTACACAATTCGCTCAGGAAACACGTATACCTAAATCGCTCTCAAAAATTCTGATACGAAGGAAGATAGATTCCAAATCTTCCGCGCGTAAGTTTTTCGTACCTGAGCTCGGCCACCTTCACGACCCTTTCCTCATGAAAGGCATGGAAAAAGCCTCCGAAAGAATTATCGAAGTAATTAAGAACAAAGAAAAGATCCTGATATTCGGCGACTACGACGTTGACGGCACCTCAGGCGTTTCTATGTTCCATGTGTTTATGCGCACGCTCGGAATTCCAAACGAAGTTTACATCCCCGACCGTTTCACCGATGGCTATGGTCTATCTAACAACGGAATTGATTTTGCCGTCAACCGCGGCATTAAGCTTATTGTCGCTATAGATTGCGGCATAACCGCCGTTGATAAAGTTGAGTATGCAAGATCGGTTGGCGTGGATATAATTATCTGCGACCATCACCAGCCGCCCGACCAGCTTCCGGATGCATACGCTATTTTAGACGCGCTTCAGCCGGACTGCAATTACCCGTTCAAAAATCTGTGCGGCACAGGCGTTGCGTTTAAGCTTATACAGGCTGTATGCATTAAAATGGATATTGATATTCATACCGAGCTGATGGATTTTGTGGCTGTGGCTACTGCCGCTGACATGGTGCCGGTGTTCGATGAAAACCGCGTGCTGATACATTTTGGATTCCGCCAGATAATGGATAATCCGCGCCCCAGCTTCCAGGCTATCATCCGCAATGCGGGGTTGAAGCTGGAAAACTTAAACGCGTCTAACGTGGTGTTTTCGATCGGGCCGCGTATAAACGCTGTGGGAAGGCTTGGCGACGGTACGCGCGCGGTTGAGTTCTTAAGCTGCGATGATATCACAAAAGTAGATGAGCTTGCCAACGTGCTTGAAGAAGAGAACGCGAACAGGAAAAAAATTGACAGCGATATTTACCTGCAGGCGCAGCGCACTTATGAAGATTACCGCGACGGCTCGGTGAAAGAACATGACGACGACGTGGCTATTGTGCTTCATAATCCTGACTGGCATCCCGGCGTGCTTGGAATTATCGCCTCAAGAATGGTAGAAAAATATTACCGCCCGTCTATAATACTTACTTCGTTCAACGGTTATGCAAAGGGCTCGGCGCGCAGCGTAAGTAATTTTAACATATACGATGCTATTAAGCGCACCAGCGAAGAGTGCACCGCCGTTGTTCAGTTCGGCGGACATTTCCATGCGGCAGGCATTGAAATTGAGGCTGATAAGATCGATGAGTTCCGCGATACGTTCAACCGAGTTGCGAAAAATATGATTGACGGTTCGCTCATCGGGCTGGATATGCTTGTACCCGAAATAAAAATAGATAGCGAGCTTGATATAAACGAAATTAATCACCGCTTTGTAAAAATTCTGAAAC
>CAZMRG010000233.1:0-3129 GCA_964568655.1 uncultured Ignavibacteriales bacterium
ATTTTTGACTTTTAATGTTTAATATTTGATGTATTTTGATTGTAATTAATTGTAAAAGGAATTAAATATTGCCAATTTCTGTTGAAAGTTTAACGGAGAAAAGGTAACTTAGAGAAGTAATTTTATAATAAACAAAGGAGATTTTTATGGCATCCGGCATATCAAGACGTAACTTCTTAAAGAAATCAGCTATCGGAGTTGTCGGCGGCATCGCTATCCTGTCATCATTTGATTTGGGAAAGCTGGCGGCTGCTTCAAAGAACGCGGCTTTTAGAAAGTTAGGCGATGATATTATCATAAAGCTTTCCGACCCGAAGAACGCTGACCTTGCGAAAGTCGGCGGCTCCGTTATGCTCGACGATGATAATATGCTTATTAGGATATCGCAATCACAGTTTCTTGGGGTAAATCTTATCTGCAGACACAAAGGCTGCACAGTCGATCTGCAGGGCGATAAATTTGTTTGCCCGTGCCACGGCTCCGAATACACGCTTGACGGAAAAGTTACTAACGGACCGGCAAAAACAAATCTGAAAACTTACGATACAAATTATGATTCTGATAAAGGAATTGTCACCGTTAAAATGACACCGTCCGATAAGATTGAAAAGAAAGACGATACGGATACTACAAAAAATAAGTAAAGAGCAGTGAACCTCGTTCCCCTGCCTGCAGCTCCACGAGTCAACGACTCGACGGAGTCGTGGACAGGCAGGCGGCGGAAGCGGGAATCTGTTTACCTATTCCGGTAAGATTTCATTTTAAAAAAAAAGCGTTATGTATTTAACGCTTTTTTTTTCTTATGTCTAAATGTAGGTGAAAACACCAACATCGGATGAATTATTTGCTGTTATCGTGCTAACCTGTAATTAGTCCCGCAAGCGGGATTTCGATTCGTCAGCGGCCGAATCTCAATAATTGCTTTACCGGTTTCCGCCAAACAGGCTCTTAAATATATATCCGGCAACCTGCGGATTTTCTTTAAATCTTCTGATCGAATATCCGTACCAGTGACTTCCGAACGGAACATAAATTCTTACTCTGTGACCATCCTTTAATAACCTGTCTCTTAATCCTTCTCTTACGCCAAGCAGCATCTGGAATTCAAATTCGTCATTCTTTTTGCCAAATTCTTTTATCAGCTTATATGCGCCCTCAATCAAAACATCATCATGCGTTGCGATTCCAACATAGCAGTTGTTCTCAAATATCAATCTCAGGATTTTCAAATAGCTTTCCTGAACTTCTTCTCTTTTCTTATAGGCAATGGCTTCAGGCTCAATATAGATACCCTTGCAAAGCCTTATGTTTGCACCCTTTTTAACAAGCCTTGCAACATCGTCATAGCTTCTTCTGAGATATGACTGTATCACAATACCGCAATGCGAAAACCTGCTGTTGGCTTCTTCGTATGCCTTAAGCGTTATGTCAGTTACAGATGAATCTTCCATATCCATCCTTAAGAACTGCCCGTATTTTTTCGCGGTAGCAAGTATATCGGTAATATTCTGAATGCAGAAATCATAATCAATTTTGAGCCCAAGCGAAGTAAGCTTTAACGATTGATTCGCATTAAGCTTATTTTTTTCAATTGCTTCAATTAGTTTAAGGCATTCTATTTTAGCGTTTTCAGCGTCCGTTTTATTGAAGACATCCTCGCCAAGAACGTCCATTGTGGTCATAATGCCTTTTGCATTCAGCTTTTTAGTGACCTCAAGCGCATCGTTAAGAGTGTCGCCTGCGATGTATTTGTTTGCAAACTTCCTGACAATTGGTTTCGGTATAAGTGGCAGGGTTTTAACTATTGCTTTATTCAGTATGTTCATAGTATTCTTTCAAAAAAATTAGGGGACCTGTTCAAAAGTCCCCTCTATGCTATAATTCGTTTATGTCCGTTCTTCCGTTGTACCCGCCTTCTATCGTATGCCAGAATACGATATTTTCTTCGCCGTATCTCCAGCACAGGTATACTTCTTCGCCGTTAGCTCTTATGTGCGGAAAATCAATAAGCCCGTTACTTATTCCTTTTATCTGCACGCCGTGCGACGAAATAATTTTTATCACTTCAACAAGCCGTTCCATTTCAACCGGGAAAGCGCCCGAACCGTTGGGGCCGCTGCCGCCAAAATAACTGTGGTTATATATATCGTAGCCCTTTGCATCCAGCCGTTTCTTAAGGCTCATCATCTCTTCAACAAGTCCGCTTATTTCATTTAACAATCTGTTCGCCTCGGCTAAGCTGAAGTGAACGCTGTGCATGTAGCTCATTTTATTACGATATTAACCAGCTTGTTCTTAACAACTATTTCCTTGATTATCTGTTTCCCGTCTATGTATGATCTTATCCTGCTATCGCTCTTGATTATTTCTTTCAGCTTTTCATCATCCATGTCAACGTCGACTTCTACTTTTGTCCTCACTTTTCCGTTTATCTGACCAACGATAGTCACAACTTTCTTCGCGACTTTATCAAGGTCATATGCAGGCCATTTAACGTATGTTATCGTATCATTATTGCCCAGCGCCTGCCACAGCTCTTCGGCCGCATGAGGCGCGAACGGAGCCAGCAGCTTTACAAGAGTATCTATCAAACTGCGCGGAATGATTTCGTACTTCATGATTTCATTTACATATATCATCAGTTCGCTTACACATGTGTTGAACTTCATGTCATTATCTTCAATATCATCGGTAACATTTTTAATCGTCCTGTGCATCAGTCTTTCCTGCTCTTCATCAGGCGCAATATCTTTTATGTTTGCGCTGATATTGCCTTCTTCGTCAATTATGAGCTTCCATACTTTATTTAAAAAGCGGAACACTCCTTCGATGCCTTTTGTCGACCACGGCTTTGTTGCCGATAATGGCCCTAGAAACATCTCGAACAGCCTGAGCGAATCGGCGCCGTAACTTGCGATAACGTCATCCGGGTTAACAACATTGCCGCGCGATTTTGACATCTTGTTTGAATCTTCGCCTAGGATCATTCCCTGGTGATAAAGCCTTACAAACGGTTCGCGCGTTGATACATAGCCAAGATCGAATAATACTTTGTGCCAGAACCTTGCGTAGAGCAGGTGCAGCACGGTATGCTCGGCGCCGCCCAAATACATATTAACCGGCATCCAG
>CAZMRG010000234.1:0-3119 GCA_964568655.1 uncultured Ignavibacteriales bacterium
ACAAAAAAAGAGGACTCAGCCATAACTCCCAGTTAAAGCTGCATCCCCTTGCGTAATAACTCAAATATAATTAAAAATTTAAGAAAGAGAAAGATGAACCAGCTACCTCTCCCCCGGCTCGCACAGCTCGCCTTCCCCCTCCCCATGTGGGGAGGGGGCCAGGGGGTGAGGTATTATTCTCTTTGTGTTCCTCACTTTGTGTTCTTTGTGGTTGGCTTTTTATGCGGGCGGACATCCCGCATCAAGTGCGGGACAGGCTCAGGTCCCCCCTACAGAACCTTTATATAATATCTTTATATTTAAGTTTATATTTAAGTGCAACACCAACTGTTGCTTCCGGGGTAACACTTAGCGTTGCTTCCGGACGTATGGATGAAACACTTTGCGTTAAATCAAGATTGCTGTATGAGTGGTATCAGGTCCGGGATGTCTGTTGACCTCCTTCGGCGGGTAAACGGGTTTCCGTTTTGCTTCAGCTTTGCGGCGCAGATTTAACGCTCCTCAGCATTAGCGCCGGTAACACCCATTTTTGAAAAGTAACCGGTCCCTGAGCTATCGAAGGCGGCTATCCACCAGTAATTGTTAAATGAATTATCAAACACTTTATCAGGAACCCGGAAAGTCGTATCATATACAACCGCCCACCCCCACCAGTTCCTGTTAACAGCCGGCTCGAACGGAGAGTAATTAACAAAGTATCCTATAGCCCCCGGGACAGGTTTCCATACGAGCAGCGGTGAAAAGTTATCGATATATCCGAGCGGCGATACAAGTTCAGGCGCAGGCAAAGGCGGCGGGTATACATTTCCGCTGAAAGCAAGGCCTGCGTATATTCCGTCCCATGAAGTGATACGCTCGCTTTTTCCGTTTGAAATATCTACAGTTCTAAGCTCTGTGTAACTGCTGTCGCGAATTAAAGTAACATAGAGTTTTCCGTTTACCGGGTTAAAGACTGCATCCATAATATCACTGCCCCTTAAGCCGGTTGCGGTCTTTGATTTCACCCCGCCCGTTAAAATATCTATCTTATCCAAAGAGCCGGTATCGTTAAAAGAATAACCGAAGCCATCGGGGCCAACGGAAAAACCATGAAGAGCAAGCGAATCTTTAATATGACAAACAAATTTTTGCGGACTGCCTCTGAGGTTCATATCCATACTGCGAATGAAATTGAACTGGCCCGGAGTCCCTGACTCTCTTGTAAGAAAATAAATTGAGTTAGAGCTTTTCTCGTATGACATTGCCTTCACCTGGGAATTGAAGTTCATTTGCGGCTCCATATCAATACCGGTATATTCTCCTGTTGCCGTATCGATGCGTTCAAGAATATATCTGCCGCTGCCCCATCCGTTTAAATAAAACAACCACGGACGGTTTGCAAACGCTGCAGGACATCTATAGTAACTTTTATATGGCTCATAATTAGCGCTTCCTATTCCAATTATAGTGAGCTTTCCGGGATCATCAGCGCTGAAGCGGCACATTTGGTCTTCGCCGAATATAAATCCGTTTGCGCCTGTTTGCCCAAAGCTGATCCTGCAAAAGCAAAACCCGGTTAACAGCAGAAAGTAAATAGTTTTATGTTTCATATTTTTCATTATTATATGCCGGATTATTCTTTTGAGAAAACGAATATAAGTAAAAATTTTAACAATTAGAAAAGTAACTCTTAGTGGTGTCAGGTATTGCCTGCCTGCAGCAGGCAGGCGACCTGACACGCGTCGGGAGGAAACTCCCGACGCCACGATTTAATATTTAAGAAAGAGAAAGATGAACCAGCTACCTCTCCCCCTGGCCCCCTCCCCATGTGGGGAGGGGGAAGGTTCCGCTTTAGCGGGACCGGGGGAGAGGTATTCTTCTCTTTGCGTTCTTTGTGTTCCTTCTTTGTGTTCCTTCCAAAGGCGGGAAACGGCCCTACAGGTTCCCCTCTCCTTTGGGGAGGGGTTGGGGGTGGGGTATTTTTCTCTTTGTGTTTTCACTTTGTGTTCTTTGTAGTTTAGCTTTAAGATGGCAGGCACACAGGTCCGCCCCTACAGAAGAAATGAGCGCTCCCCCTATTCTCCTTATATATATCTTTATATTTAAGTTTATATTTAAGTGCAACGCTTACTGTTGCTTCCGAGGTAACACTAAGGGTTACTTCCGGATCCATGGATGAAACACTTTGTGTTATATCAAAATTGCCGGATGAGTTGTGTCAGCTCTTATCTGCCTGCAGCCCTCCAAAGGCGGGTAAACGCGCCCCTCTCCTTTGGTGCGGGGTTGGGGTAGTTAAATAAAAAACCCCCTGGAAATCACTTCAGGAGGTTTGATGTATCGTGTTACTTGACTTTATCGCAGGTTACTGGATTTTGTGTCTTCTGACTCTTTTATGATAAACTCTCGTGCCATTATCGCCGTCTCTATCATACTGGCTTCTGAATTCACCTCTTCTGTTGTAGCCTTCCCTGTTATAGCCATCGTTGTAATAGCCTTCCCTGTCATAGTGTTCCCTGTCATATCCATCTCTGCCAAAGTTGTTCCTGTCAAAACCATCCCTGCCATAACCATCTCTGTCGTAGTTGCCTCTGTTATAGCCATCTCTGTCATAGCCATCTCTGTCGTAACCGTACTGATCATAATCTCCGACTCCCAGGATTATTTGAATACCACCCTGTGAGTAAACCGTTTTTGGGGTAGAGAAAAAAGCTAAACCCCCTAATATAATTGCGAATGCCGATAATCTTATTATTGATTTCATTTTACATTCCCCTTTCTGACTACCACAACTCGCCTTAGCGCCGCAAGTTTCATTTGATATGTAACAATAAATTACCGGGAATCCATTTGCCACCTTTTGGACTGTAACCGAAGGTAATAGAAGAACCGCTCTGATATATATATTTTCACTGACTAATATGAGTACATTTTAACCGCCAAACATGTTTCTTTTGTTCGATTTGTGTCCATACTGTTTCTTAGAGGTTTGGCTTTTTATGCCGGCGGACCTGCCTGCAGCTAGAAGATAAATCGGAACTTCCCCCTCTCCATTTGGAGAGGGGGCCAGGTCTACGACTCATCGAGTCGTAGACTCGTGGAGGGGTGAGGCATAAAATCCCAATGTTTTCCTCTTTGTGGGC
>CAZMRG010000235.1:0-3111 GCA_964568655.1 uncultured Ignavibacteriales bacterium
ACCCGTGATGGCATCTATGTTTATGGCGTTTAGCGATGTTGTAACAGTGCTTGGCAACTCGATGAGGTTAAAATTCATGAAAATTAGCTGATTTTATTGCGTTTTTTACAAAAAAAGGGGAATTTAATTATCAACTAATCTTGTTTATATACACATAATTAACTATTTTTGTAATAGGTGTATTTACAACAAAATAGAGGAGGAAACATCAGGCAAACACAAAACATGGTTTTTGGCTTGCCAAGCCAATCTTACAATGAACTTAATACTAACAAAAGAATTCATAAACCAAGCTAACACAAAATTAACCTAAATCAAATAAAGAAGGAGATAAAATTGAAAAAATTAAGCGCGATATTTGCAATATTGGTCGTCTTATTTGCAGTAACAAATTCATTTGCACAACCGCAGGTTGTAGTTCATGTAACAGGCGGATACAATTTACCAATGGGTGATTTAAAAGGTGATATCAGCACATTTTTGACTGATCCTGCCGGAACAAATAATGCTTATCAGAAAAGCGGTTTTAATGTTGGGGCAGATGGTAAATATTTTTTGGGTAAGAAGAGAAACGTTGGTATTACATTATCAGCCGGATACAATGCTTTCTCAAGCGGTACAAACACATTTGCAGATAACAGTACGTTGGTGCTCAAAGTCAATGATTTTGCTGTAGGACTTGGAGCAGAATATGATTTTATGCCTAAAGGAAAAACAAATCCGTTTATCGGTGTTGAGTTTGTCGGAAACTTCATTAGCGGTAAGGGAACCTTTACTTCTGCTGGAGGCACGGCAACTGACAATACATTGAATTCAGCTTCAAGGTTTGGAATCCAGGGAAATCTTGGATTAGATTTCGCTTTTAGCAAAAGCGTTGGCGCAGTACTTGGCTTGAGATATAATTTGGTTAACCTGATTGGAAAGAAATCAGATACAACCGGCGAAACTTCAACAACAAGTAATCTCAAAGACGCAGCATATACTCAAAATGGAGTAAGTTATAATGCAGCAAATTATTCTTACTTAACAATTTACGCAGGTGTTTCATTCTTCTTCAACAGACCAAAAATAATGAAGAAATAATCAGATATCTAAATTTTTTAAAAGGGAGTCTTTTTGACTCCCTTTTTTATTTATATTTGATGTAATTTTGCTGCATTATTCAAGTAATTGTTTTTAAGCTAAATTATACCTGTTTAAACTAAAAAGAGAACAATGAATAAATTTTTTACGGTCATTATAGCCCTCTTATTAGTTAATATTGCCGCAGTTAAATTCTCATATTCTCAGCCGAAATGGCAGTTCAGCCTGACCGGGGGATACAGTATGCCGGTATCTGACTTAAAGGGAAGTTTTGCCGATACTTTAGCGCAAACCGGCGGAATTGATTTTAAGAACCAGGCAACTTACCTGGTAAATAAAGGATATAATATCGGGATAACCGGCAGATATACAGTAGATACATCAGGCGCAGCTGTGATCACAGCGGGAATGGTTTATAACTGGTTTAGCCAGACAAAGGATTACAGCCGGCCAAGCGGGCTTACAAGAACTTTCGCTAACAAGCTGAACATTTTTTCATTTACAGCCGGAGCGGAGTTTGATATGCAGCCGACAAAGAAAGTTAATCCTTTTGTTGGACTTGAGATAGCGGCAAATTTCTTCAGCGGCGGAATTAAAGGCTCGGGAGATACAACTTTCACAATTGACAGAAGCTCTGAAACAAGATTCGGCATCAATGCAAACGCAGGCGTGAACATCAAATTAAAGAAGGATTTTTCAATCATACTCGGCGTGAAATATTGCGTTAATAATCTGTTCGGCAAACAGCATGATGCCGCAACTACTACTACAGGCAATACCGATACAGAGCAGAACCCCGGCACCTCATCCATCACTTCTCTGCCGCTGAATGACGGCGATCTTGGCGCGATCCAAACAAAGCAGATCATTCATCTGCAGTTTTATGCAGGCATTTCGCTCAGCTTTGGCAAGGTGAAATAATCTTATTAAGTATACAGTTAAACATATAATGAATATATCCAAAGGAAACGGAAAAATATTAATGTATCGTTTTTTAATACTGGGAGTTCTTTTTTCCGCCGTTACGTTTGCGCAGCCTAAAGCAACAATTCAGTTCTTCGGAGGGTACACACTTCCGCTTGCGGATATGAAGGGAAATTTCGGCGCTTACCAAAGCAACTTTGCGGGCAACGGGAATCCTGATACCAACACATACTTTCTATCGTATGGTATAAATTACGGGATAAGCTTTAAGAAGCCGCTTTTTATCAAGAACGGCAACTTCAATGTTACCGCCTCGGTAATGTTCAATGCCTTCGGGCAGAGTAAAGATTATGACAGCGTCAGCGTAAAACTGAGGCAGAACCTGCTTTCTTTGGCGCTGGGAGCTGAGTGGGAGTTCTCTCCAAAGAGGGGAAAAATTGATCCGTTTGTTGGAATA
The DNA here is from genome assembly GCA_964568655.1 of uncultured Ignavibacteriales bacterium. Taxonomy (GTDB): domain Bacteria; phylum Bacteroidota; class Ignavibacteria; order Tepidaquicellales; family OLB5; genus CAWFKW01. Next base: position 2,465 of record CAZMRG010000235.1, read on the forward strand.
GATTTGATCGGCAGCGTTGTTAACGGATCGTTAACAGAAACCTATCCTGCAACAACGCTCTCATTAAGCATGAAAGGCGCATTCAGGCTGGGGTTCATGATAGGAGGAGGCGTTGATTTTATGCTTCACCAGAGCGTCGGGTTTGTTGTAGGGGCAAGGTACGCATTTGCAAACGTGATCGGGAAGGATTATTCGTCCGATATTGGCACAACCTACTTTCTCGGCGATGCCCAGCACACTATAAACGGCGCGGTTTATCCGGCAAAGAATATAAGGTTCGTACAATTTTACGGGGGCGTTTCATTTTATTTCGGGAAGTAATATTCGAAAAGTTTAATTCTTTCATTAAATAATTAAAACATGAAAAAACAAAAACTAATTAAGGTTACGCTTCTTACATTTTTATTTTTCTCCACTTCCATTTCCTCTTACGCCCAGTTTGATAAACCAATATTACAGTTCGGATTCGGGCTTGCTGAGCCTATGCAAGATACAAAAGGGACTTATTATTCCTACGAAGATCTTTCGAATTCCGGCTATCAAGTTTTAGCGATAAATCCTGATTTATTCACAAATAATTACGGAGCTAAGACAGGTATCTCATTCTTCGGGAACGGCAAGATAAATTTTGATAAATACGGCATCAC
>CAZMRG010000236.1:0-3072 GCA_964568655.1 uncultured Ignavibacteriales bacterium
TGGAACGGGACGGACGAGGACTACGCTACAATTAAATATGATCCGTTTGGCAATGAGCTTTGGATTGCTAAGTATAACGGGCCGGGAAATTCAATGGATAAAGCTACAGCAATTGCCGTAGGCGCCGATGGCGATCTGTTTGTAACGGGTTACGGGATAGGCGCTTCCGGACAAAACGAATTTGCAACAATTAAATATACTCAAACGCCTTCGGAAAGCGCCCCGGGTTTAGTTTCACCGGCATCAGGCTCAACTTTATCCGATCCATCGCCTGTGTTAGCATGGAACTCTTTGAAAAACGCCAACATGTACAGGCTTCAGGTAGCAACTGACCAAAGTTTTTATCAAATAGTTGTAGATATAAGGCTGGATATCACCAGTACAAAGTATAAGATCTCTTCATCAAAGCTCACTAATAACACAATGTATTTCTGGAGGGTGGGAGCGCTGAATGCAGCCGGTTCAGGACCGTGGTCGCCAATTTGGACTTTCTCTCTAAAGTAAGTTATTTAAATCAGTTATAAACTAAGGAATTGTCATTTATTATAGAAACATTCAAAATGCCGTTTTGTTCGAAAGCGGAACGGAAACAAGGCTTTTCAGTTCAATACCGGAACTTTTTGTGAAACAATTAATATAATAAATATTTGTATATTGCACTTTAGTTAGTTAATTTTACAGAAAATAAATCTATAAAAATAAATAAGAAAAAGGAATAATTAAAATGGGAATTGCTTTAGAAATAATCCAATTTTTTGATGAATCGGGAAGAGAGCTTGTGCACCGCGAACCGCAGGCCGGTTCCACCGATATTAAAATGGGCGCCCAGCTTATCGTTCAGGATACGCAGAATGCCGTATTTTACAGGGACGGTAAAGCGCTTGACGTTTTCAGCTCGGGCAGGCATACTTTAACAACTGAAAATATTCCTGTACTTACAAAATTACTTTCGCTGCCGTTCGGATTTAACTCACCGTTCCAGGCACAGGTATATTTTGTATCGATGAAAAAATTCATCGATTTGAAATGGGGAACAAAATCTCCTATCAATTTCAGGGATACAGAATTGCAATACGTTCAGCTTCGCGCTTCGGGAAAATTCTCAATGAGAATAAAAGACCCGCAGATGTTCATCAACGAAATAGTCGGCACACAGGGAAAATATACTACCGCTGAGATTGAAGATTACCTGAGGGATTCAATTGTATCTAAATTAAACGGCGTACTGGGTAAAAACTTAAAGACAGTTTTTGAGCTCGGGCAGGCTTACTCGAATATCGAAACAGGCGTTAAAGCAGAAGCTGAAGACTTCTTCAATTCGATGGGTATTGAGCTCACCGACATCATTTTGGCAGGCATCGTTCCGCCGGATGAAGTTCAGGAGAAGATCAACGAAAGAAGCTCAATGGCTGCAGTCGGGAACCTGGATGCATATATGAAATTCAAAACTGCGCAGGCGATGGAAAAAGCGGCCGAGAACCAGGGCGGCGGCGGAAGCGCAGGAATCGGTGTTGGACTCGGAGCCGGTATGACCATGGCGAACATGATGATGGGTTCAATGCAGCAAAACCAAAATCAGAACCAGCAGAACCAAAACCAAAATCAACAGGGCGGCGGACAGCAGCAATCACAGGAAGACGTGCTTGCTACGATTGAAAAACTTGCTAAGCTGAAAGACGCAGGAGCGCTGACTCAGGAAGAATTCGACGCAAAGAAAAAAGACTTACTTTCAAAGTTATAAATCATTTTCAGACTTTCCGGATTGAATAGATCCGGAAAGTCTGTTTCATCACATTACATTAAAATTCTATGCAAATTAAATGTACCCAATGCGGCGCGGACGTAACAGTCCAGCAGGATGAGACATTTATCAATTGTCCGTATTGCGGTTCTGCGCTTTACCTGGATAAGAAAAAAGTTGTTTTTCATTACGTCATCAATTCCAACTTCAAGCCTAATGAGGCCGAAGGTAATCTGAAAAGATGGATGGCGGGGAATCACACTGTAAAAGACCTTGACCAAAAGGCGGTAATGGGAAAATCTAATTTCTATTACTTCCCTGTCTGGTATTTTAAGGTTAAAGATTCGTCGGGCGATAAAATTTTTATTCAGCCTGCGGCCAGCACATCGGTTTCAGAAATAAAGAAGCTATCAATACCTGCGGGAGCGCTCAAGTTTTATGAGAAGGACCAGTATAATGACGACCAGATGGTTGCTCCGGATGTACTTCTTGATTCGGCAAGGTCATGGCTGCAAACCACAGGCGTGGATATAAATAACATTGCAGAAGCCGCGCTTGTTCATATTCCATTCTACCAGTTTTATTACACTTATAACAACGCAACTTTCACAGCGGTTGTTGAGGCTTCCTCAGGGCAGGTGTATGCGAATATTTATCCCGCAAAAAGCGAAGCTCCGTTTAAGATCGTGTTTGGAGTAAGCATTGCCGCTTTTCTTTTAATGACAATTATCTGTTACATAATTGGGTTTGTTTTAAGTCACGGACGGGAAGGGTTTGTAAATGCAGAGGTGTTTAAGATCTTTGCATATGCTTTGGTTTCTGTTCCACTCGTAGGCATGGCGTATTTTATTGCTAAAAAAGTGTGACGATTCATCAAATTAGTCAGATTCATCAGATTCATCAGATTGACTATTATCAGATTATAACACCTAGAATCGTCTCCCCCTAACAGGGGGAGATTCAGAGGGGGTGGATTAATAATCAATTATTAACTACTAACTATTAACTGAATATAAATTGGCTGAAAAAGTTTTAAAAGGAGTTACCTGTCCCGCCTGCAGCGGCGAGCTTGATATAACTGAAGGCATGAGGACATTCAACTGTAAGTATTGCGGTACACTGCTTTTAGCAAAAGGTATCGACGGAGTGCTTAAATTCTACGTACCCAATACGCTGCAGCGAAATATCGCAATTCAAAAAGCATTCAACTGGCTTGGTCACGGACTTGCAAAAGCAAAGGGATTGAAGAACCAGTCTAAGGTAGATGATGCGTTCCTCACATATATCCCCTACTGGCGCGTAAGAGCAGATGTTATAGGCTGGGTGTTTGG
>CAZMRG010000237.1:0-3050 GCA_964568655.1 uncultured Ignavibacteriales bacterium
TTATGCTCGTGACTGTAACAGAGCGAACAAAAGAAATTGGTATCAGGATGGCTATAGGAGCCAAAAGAAATAATATTCTTATACAATTTCTTTTTGAAGCAATAGTATTATGTGAGCTCGGCGGAGTTATCGGAATAATAGTTGGAGTCGGCGCAGGAAATCTGATGGGTGCGTTTCTCAATACGCCAATATCGATCCCCTACGATTGGGTTGCAATAGGAATTATTGTCTGTTCAATGATAGGAATTCTTTTTGGCACCTACCCTGCTTTCAAAGCCGCGAAAATGAACCCGATTGATGCGCTGAGGTATGAGTAGAAAAATGAATTCCCGTCCCGCATCCAGTGCGGGATAAACTCCAGCGGGAATCTTGTTGAAATTTGATAAAAGACTTCTAATTTTTGAAGTCTTTTTTTATGCCCTGAGTTATAGAATCTGTCCCAAAATGGTCCGCCTATGCGGATTGGGCAGTAGGCAAGATGTTGCAAATTAATTTTTTAAGTTTGAACTGTAAAAGAGCTTGTTTATCTGTACATTTATATCCAGATTCATTCTAAACGCTTCTTGATTATTGAAACATATATCTTTAATTTGGTGGATAAAATCAAAAGAATTTGAGCGGTTACTACATAAGTTTAAGGTATTTCATACACAGGAGAGTTCTTAATAAGATTCTTTGGGTGTTGAATAATTTTTTAACAATGGAGTGCTACAGAAAACTCTGCAATAAACTCTATTGGAAGAAATTAACGCCGGGAACAGTTCCATACAAAACAAGGCTCTGGATAATAATTATCAGCGCGCTTTCAGCGGTTTGGCTGGCATTCTTTTTCGACCCGACCGACCCGACTAGTTCCATTTCGTTTTCTCTTTTGATGACGCTTGTGGCGAAATCATTCAGAAAACTTGATTTTTCCATCCATTCTCTTTACCGCAATCTTGCTAAGAATCTAAACCAAATACGGAATCTGATGTTCCATCAGATTCTCGATTCAGGAAATATATTTCTCTGGCGATCGCAGGAAACTTATTTCAGGACCTCTTCTCTTTTAATTTAATTTTATAAATTACGGATAACTTCCAGCTCCTGAATATTTCAGGCGCGCATTTTTCACATATATTCTCTGACTGTGAATTTGCAGGATATATAACTGATACAATGTAATGAAAGAAAGCTTAACAGAGAGTTCTTTTAAATATTGCGAAGAGATAGCAAAAAAACATTATGAAAATTTCCCGGTAGCTTCTCTTCTGCTTCCGAGGGCAAAAAGAAAATATATTTACGCGATATATGCTTTCGCAAGGGCTGCAGATGATTTTGCGGATGAACCCGGAATTGAAGGCGGTAATGAAAAGAGAATCGCTTTAATTGACGAGTGGAACCAAAAATTAAATGATTGTTTTGCAGGTAAGGCGTATGACCCAATATTTATAGCGCTTGGCAAAACAGCTGATGATTGTAAGATACCTATAGAACCGCTTGAAAACCTGTTGAAAGCTTTTAAGCAGGATTTAACAAAAAACAGGTATTCAAGTTTTGATGAAGTTTTAAATTATTGCGTTAATTCCGCGAATCCTATAGGCAGGCTTGTTTTGATGGTGTTCGGAGCAAATGATAGTGAGTTGTTTGGTTATTCAGATAAAATATGCACAGCATTACAATTAACAAATTTCTGGCAGGATGTAGCAATAGATTTAAAGAAAGACAGGGTTTATTTACCGAAAGATGATTTGGACTTGTTTGAATATAATTTCGAAGAGTTGTTTGCGCTTCAATTCAACGATAAGTTTAAGAGACTGATCGAGTTTGAAGTTATCAGGACCGAATCAATTTTTCAGGAAGGCAGGAAATTGCTGGAGTTGGTTGGTAAACATGAAACAGCGAGAGTATTAAGAAAAGAACTACTGTTAACGTGGATGGGCGGAATGGAAATTCTGAGCAAGATAAGATTAATAAAATTCGATGTACTGAATAAACGTCCCAAAATTTCTTTTAACGATAAAATTAAGATCTTTTTAAAATCGAGAGTTAAAAAAGTTTGAATACGGAACACAACGAAAATATCGATTCGGCAAAGGAAATTACGCATAACAGCAAGACGAATTTTCTTTATTCATTCTCATTGCTACCTAAAGAAAAGAATGATGCCATAAATACCGTATATGCATTTTGCAGATATACCGACGATATAGTGGATAATGAAGCTGAGACAGATGAAGTAAAGTATAAAAAGATACGCGACTGGAGAAATGAGCTGGATAAATCGCTGAAAGGTAATTCAGCATATCTCCTGCTCAACCAGCTCAATAAAGTAATTAAGAAATTCAATATCCCGGTTGAGCCGTTTTTTGAATTGATAAAAGGCATGGAAGCTGATCTGCAGACCTCGCGGTATAAAGATTTTGCAACGCTTTACCAGTATTGTTTCCGAGCGGCGGCTACTGTTGGACTGATGTGCATTGAAGTATTTGGATACAAAACCGAAAGCGCTCGCGATTACGCGGTGAATCTTGGCATTGCAATGCAGTTAACTAATATATTAAGAGACATCAAGTTTGATGCATTAAACGGCAGGATATATCTTCCGGCTGAAGACTTAAAAAGATTCGGATACACTGAGGAAGACTTAATGAATTTCAAGTACAACGATTCATTCATTGAACTTATGAAATTCGAATGCAAAAGAGCAAGAGATTATTTTGAAAAGGCAAACGACAGCTTTCATAAGGATGACAGGCGTTTGCTGTTCCCTGCACGAATAATGCAGAAGATATATTTCAACATTCTTCAGAAAATTGAGAAAATGAACTATAATGTTTTTCTAAAAAAAGCAAGAGTATCAAAGGCCAGAAAGATGTATTACACATTGGGGGTGTTTGTAAAATATAAACTGGCTTACAGATGAATCCTAAACCTACTGCCTGTGTGATCGGCGGCGGAATAGCCGGCCTCTCATCGGCAGTCTTCCTGGTAAATGCGGGCTTTAAAGTAAGATTAATTGAAGCGTCTCCGAAACTCGGAGGCAGGGCTTATTCGTTCTTTGACAAGAC
>CAZMRG010000238.1:0-3035 GCA_964568655.1 uncultured Ignavibacteriales bacterium
AATGGTATCCATCGTCTCCTTGAACGAGGGAGACGATATATATGCTGATAAAAAATATATAGTTTCAAAGATTAGCGCCGGCAAAGACGGCGCGGGGATTGTGGAAATAAAAATCTCCCGGGAAGACCTTGATACCACCGTATACTTTAAGAAAGGCGATGTCATATGGAAAGAAAATTTTCCGTTTGAGCTGACGGAAATATCAACCGTTGATAAAACTTGTCAGTTTGAGGAAATGAAAAATTATTCTTATAAAACGGGAGACGTGATAAAAGGCGAAGATATTAATAAGCCGCCTGACGGGAAGTGAACCATTTTAAACGCAAAAGCGTTTATTAATATAAAATTAATATTATTTTTTAATTTAAGCCTTTAACAGAATAATTACATGAAAGCGAAAATCGTTTTATTGTTCATATTCATTGCTTTAATTTCAATCCATATTAGTTATTCACAGTTTATAACAGGCTACGGCGTTAAGGCCGGGGCAACATCTTCAAATGTGATTTTTACATATTCTCAGATGGGGAAATTTGAAACGGACAATCATTATGGTTTCACCGGAAGCTTTTTCGCCAACTTTTTAGACAGCAAAAATTTCAACCTGCAGGCAAACGCGGGATATGATAAGCGGGGGTATAATGATATTATTGTGAGGACTGACGAATTTGGCAACGAACTTGGAACATACCATATGGGATGGGGCCTGAATTATATAACAGCTGGCGTTACGGCAAGATTAAAATATCCCTTAGGTAAAATCACACCATATGTTTTGGCCGGTCCCAATGTAGATTTTTATGAGGGTTATTCATACAGCATACCCAGTTTTTCACCTCTACTGGATAACTTAAATAATCCAGCGCTTGATGACTTCAAGAAAGTGAATTACTCGGTTTCGCTTGGCGCCGGAATCGAGTTTAATAAACTCTTTCCTTATAAAACGCTTATTGAATTCAGCTATTTACCTCCGATAAATACATCTATAGGCGCTGCCGGGTTTAATGTAAAAGAATATTCTTATAACTTGAAGCTTGGAATTTATTTTAATAAAGATAAACCAAAGGAGAACGTAAAATGAAAGAACTATTGGAGAAGTACACTAAGTACAATCTATGGGCAAATACGGAAGTCGCAGGTTTCACTCAAAAACTTGAACCTTCGCTTATTGATAAAGAACTTGTCAGCAGCTTCAAAACCATCAGGCTTACTCTGTATCACATCTGGGATGCTGAAAACGCATGGCATAGCAGGCTGAACGGAAAATCGCCTGACAAGTGGCCGAGCAAAAGCTTCCACGGGTCAATAGGTGAATTTTATAAAATATTTCTTGACCAGTCGGCTAAGATAGCTGAGTATGCAGCCTCTAATTCAGAAAAAGATCTGAAAGAACATTTCAACTACCAAAGCATTGACGGCCATAAATTCAGCAACAGCAAAGCCGATGCAATACTTCACTGCATGAACCATTCAACTTTCCACCGCGGGCAGATCGTAACAATGCTCAGGAACGGAGGCTTTACGGAGCTTACATCAACAGACTATATTACGTTCATTAGGTTAAAACAATCTTGAAATTTAATGTTTTCTGGTTCAGGCGCGATTTAAGGCTTGAAGATAATACAGGGCTTTACCATGCGCTTAGATCCGGAAATCCGCTTCTCCCTATTTTTATTTTTGATATGGATATTCTCAATAAACTTGAAAATCCATCCGACCCGCGTGTTGAATATATTCACAGCGCTTTAAATAAATTGAATGACTCTCTCGCAGGACCCGGGAGCGGGCTGCTGACTTTCCACGGAAAGCCGGTTGATATATGGAAAAAGTTAATAAAAGATTATGACATTGATGAAGTGTTCGTTAATAATGATTATGAACCACATGCGATTCAGAGAGATAATGAGATCAGGGCTCTGCTTGGATCAAAATCAATAAAGTTTAACTCATATAAAGACCAGGTGATATTTGAAAAGGATGACGTATTGAAACCGGATGGCAGGCCTTATACAAAATTCACTCCATACAGCGCCGCGTGGAAGCGTAAAATGGAACAAACCGGGATCAGGACTTTCAACGCTCAAAAGTATTTTGAAGTTTTCCTGAAACGCAGCGACGGAGTTATCAAATTTCCGAAAAAGATCCTCTCATTAAACAGAATTGGATTTAAGAAAAGCGGGTTTAGTTTTCCGTCTGATATAATTCCGAAAAATATAATCAGGAATTACCACAAGAAACGCGACTTCCCCGCTGAAGACGGAACTTCCCGCTTAAGCGTTCATTTACGTTTCGGAACGATCAGTATAAGAAAGGTTGTTAAGCTGGCTCTTATACTAAACGAAAAATGGTTAAATGAACTTATCTGGCGCGAGTTCTACATGATGATAATATACCATTTCCCCCATTCGGTTAACTCTTCTTTCCACCCGGAATATGATTTTATTAAATGGCGAAATAACGAAAAAGAATTTGATGCATGGTGTAACGGAATAACCGGTTACCCGATCGTAGATGCAGGCATGAGAGAGCTGAATATGACAGGTTATATGCATAACCGGGTCAGGATGATCACGGCAAGTTTCCTGTGCAAACATTTGCTGATAGACTGGCGTTGGGGCGAGGCTTATTTTGCCGAAAAACTATTGGATTACGACCTGGCAGCAAACAACGGAAACTGGCAATGGGTTGCCGGAACCGGGTGCGACGCCTCCCCGTATTTCAGAGTTTTCAATCCGGATCTACAGCAAAAGAAATTTGACCCGTGTTATAAATACATAAAGAAATGGATTCCCGGATTTGACAGTTCAAACTACATTAAACCTATTGTCGAACACAGGTTTGCAAGAGATAGGGCAATTAAGGCTTATAAAGCTGAAATCAGCGGAAGGAAAATTAATAAACACTCTTAATTATTCAGCGCTTTGTTTCTTTTCACTTTTGCCATTTGCCTTCTATCTTCTGCCTTTTGCCTTTTCACTTTTGCCTAAGTATACCGTATTTTCGTATGTATTTGATTATTAAACTATTATTATTTT
>CAZMRG010000239.1:0-3035 GCA_964568655.1 uncultured Ignavibacteriales bacterium
TCCATCCGTTAAACGCGAGTGAACGTGTGCCGTTAGTTGCATATGCAGGCGCTAAGGCGGTAAATGTAGCCCCGCCGTCAGTTGAGCGTCCAATTCCAACCCCTGTCTCAGTCCACGGGCTGTTTGGTCCGTGGATCGCATAACTTACAATCACATCTCCGTTAGGTCTTGTAACAACATCATGACCCTGGGCCTGAAGTCCTGCAGGAGGAGGCCAGCTAACAGGAGCAACCCACGAAACGCCGCCGTTTGTGGTTCTTGCGCAAAAAGACGCGCCCGAAGAATAGTCGCAAAAAGCCATGTAGAAGTTTCCGTAATATGGACTTGTGGGCACATCATCGCCGCACGCGAGATTTTTATCATCAGTGCCGCTGGTATGCACCTGGATACTTGTTGAAAAATTAACCCCGAAGTTTGTGGAATACTCAGCCTGCATGCCGGTTACGCCGCCAAAATTTGAAGTACTTGAAAGATGTGTGAAAATTAACCTGCTGTCCTTGCCGTATGCCGGGCCCGGATCTCCGCGCTGGTTAGCGGTATTACCGTTGTTAATCGTATTTGTGCCGAACCAGCTATTTCCGCCGTCGGTTGTCATATAAGAGCCGGAATTAATTGTGCTTCCGTTTACTGCGTTTGAAGAACCAAACATCAGCAGCGGATTAGCGCGGCTGATAGTAATGGGTACTTCAGTTTGTGAAACCGAGCCAGGTAAAACTCTTATATTCGGCGCGACAACAAGATCTCCCTGCGGAGTGGAGATTTTTCTTGGCGCTGTTACCGGCTGAACGTATGTTTCTGATGGTAAAGGAACATAATTTCCGCTGGACATTATGTATGTTCCCGGATTATTCCATCTAGAACTTTCCTGCGCGAAAGATGTATTGCAGACCATAAGGGTAATTAGAGCAAGAGATAAAAAAGAAAGTTTTTGCATCATGATTTCCTCCTGGGATTTAACCCAATCAATGAAGATAGCAATTTGATAAAATAGAATTATGTCTTAACCTTATTATCAAAAATCAGTTAAGACGAATATTATAACAACGCAATTTATTTTTAATTGGCGGCAATTTCAATGAAAAACACATTGCCACATATTATAAAAACGTTGTTTTCTTAATTGTTACAAAATAAAAAATAATTAAAAATTCCCCCGACGGCCGCAAATCCGGTTCTTTTAACAGTATTCAAAATTTCGGATTTACTTAATAAGAACCATTTTTTTGCTCTGTTCAAAACCTGCTGTTTCAATTTTATATATATAAATCCCGCTAGCCAGATTCGCGCCGTCAAACTTTTCAGTATATGCGCCAGCCTGCCTGGTTTCGTTAACAAGGTTTGCAACAATCCTTCCGAGCATATCATATACAACTAGTTTAACATGCCCGTTTTTTACCAAACTGAAATTTATTTCGGTAACAGGGTTAAAAGGGTTTGGATAATTTTGATACAACATTGGTTTATCAGGAATGGAAGTTTGTTCATTCAAAATTCCGATAACGGCAGAATTGTATTTAAGTATAACCCCCGAGTAACTATCGTTTCTGTTTCCGACACTCCAACCGGAATAAGGATTTATAAACCGGGTATCAAAAACGCTTATATGCTCAGGCGCATCGATCGAAAGCCAATTTCTTGCGGTATCAAGCGTTACTGCAAATTTGCCCAAAATACCGCATGGGATCCAAAGCTCGGCTGGCGTTCTTGCGGCAATCCTTTGAGCTATGCCGGGAACATTCATAAATACGCCTTTCCATGAAGAGCCGGCATTTGAAGATGAGTATATATTAGAACCGTATTCCAGGTCGCCGCCGGCAATCAGGATCTTATTTTCGCTGACAGTGTAAATGTCAAAAAGCGGTTCTGCTGATATGCATGTATCCGTCCAGTTAAGACCTCCGTCCGAAGTTTGCCAGCATATACCGGCACGGTCAAAAAATCCCCCGCAGGCATACCCGTTTAAGGTATTAGGAAAATTGAATTTCAAAACAGGATAGTCATAACACACCGCCAACCGGATATTTGCTCGAACCCAGCTTGTTCCGCCGTTAGTAGTGCGCAATATCACAGGATCGGTCAGGGTGATTCCTCCGAAAAACCCAGTCAGGGAATCTAAAAAGTAAACGCTTCTTATAATAAGAGTAGTATCGGGATACCTGGAATTTGACCAGTTTATTCCGCCATTTGAAGTTTTCAGGATAATTGTTCCTGAATCAGAATAATCGTTAGAAATTGCAAACCCGGTTTTGTTGTTTATAAAAAATAGATCTTCTATAGGAGTGATAATTGAACTTTGCTGTACGTCCCAGTTTATACCTCCGTTTGAAGTATGCACTATGGCGCCGGAATCTCCGACAGCCCAGCCGTTCAGCGTATCTGCAAATGTTAAACGCTGCAATGATTTAGTTGTAGGGCATTGCTGCTGAATCCAATATTGCTGCGCCGGAGCGCTTCCGGAAGTCATAATGAAAACAAGCAGAGAATAAAACAGCTTAAATAAGATATTCCTTTTCATTGCTTATTTATTTATAACCAATACTGAATTTGAATTCAGGGCTGATTTGCATGAAATACAGCGCAGAGTGAAAGCGTATGCAGTAAAATTCATTTATTCCTCCTGAGCTTACTTTAATCTAAACTCAATCAATGAAGATAACAGTTTTGAAAAACCAGAATTATTGTCTTATTCTTTTTTCAAAATTAATTAAAAGACATTATTCACTACTAATTTATTTTTATTTGGATGCAAATACAATGAAAATCAAACCCTGCATTGCAGCCCCAAATGCCTGCTTACTTATGCGATCAAAAGTCGTAAACAATTAATTTACATATATTAATAAACAAACTTTTTTCGGATAATATCCTGTCGACATTTGCTTTCGATGTACTATGCAGATATAAAAGAAACCCCTGACTTTTCAGTCAGGGGATCTGCATAAATTTTAATTAAATGTTTTTTATAATTTAAATAATATTAAAGTTGAAAAATCACTTTATCAAAACCATTTTCTTTATGTCTGTAAAGCTGCCTG
>CAZMRG010000240.1:0-2970 GCA_964568655.1 uncultured Ignavibacteriales bacterium
AGATAATCCTCCGGATTCTTCCTGCTTTAATTTATTCGGATCATTAGTTGTTAGGTCGGGGGAAATCCTATCCCAGGTTTCGCCTTTGTTAACCGTCCTGTATAAAAACTGCGAGCCTGCATATATTGTACCGGGATTCAATGTACTCTGGTGAATCGGTGTGTTCCAGTTAAAACGCAGCTTATCTTCGCCTGTAAGCGGTTTAGGCTGAATATCTTTATTCTCATTCGTCATCTTATTGAATCTGCCGATACTTCCGCCCTGTGATTCCCAGTAAACAAAACTAGGGTCTGCAAGATCTGTTACAACGCTGAATCCGTCGCCAAAACCGGTCGGATGCCAATCGGAATTCCTTACTCCGCCCGGCGAGTTTGACGGTCCGTACCATGAGCCATTATCCTGCAAGCCTCCGTAAACGTTGTAATATGGTTTTTGGTTATCCAGCGTTACATGATAAAACTGTGATACGGGAAGATTTTGCATGAAGATATAGTTGTTGCCTCTATCTAATGACATATAAACGCCGCCATCGGTGCCGACATATATTTGCTGCGGATTATTTGGATTTATCCAGAGCGCGTGGAAATCACTGTGCACCCATCCGCCCTCAAACGATGCTTCTTTAAATGATTGCCCGCCGTCATCGCTGATCGAGAGCGATATTGTGGGGCGGTAAATTCTTTTTGCATCGGTAGGGTCCACCTTCAGCACGCTGAAATAGAACGGACGCAGAGTTGCATTTCCGGTTGCGCTGTTTCTTGTCCAGCTTCCGCCGCCATCAAGCGATTCGTATAAGCCCGTGTTTTTGGATTCTGCAATTGCATAAATATGGTTCGGGTCGCTTGGCGATATGGCAAGAATTATCCTTCCTAAAAGTCCGTCTTCTGAAAATGACTGGTCTATTCTATCCCAGCTCTCACCGCCATTGATGCTTTTATACAAGCCGCTTCCTTCGCCGCCGGAGGCAAACTCCCACGGTTTTCTTCTGAACTGCCACATAGACGCGTAAAGTACTTTTGAATTTTTCGGGTCCATAACAATATCAGCGCATCCGGTCTTTTCATCTATATAAAGAATTTTGTTCCATGAATTTCCGCCATCTGTGGTTTTGTAGAGTCCGCGGTCTTCGCTATCGCCCCACAAAGCTCCCGGTACGGAAACGTATACAACATCGCTATTGTTGGGGTCGATAACGATCTTGCTGATATGCTCGCTGAGTTCCAGACCTACCTTTTTCCAGTTATCGCCGGCATCGTCGCTTTTGTAAAGCCCTTCGCCAACAGCAACGCTGTTTCGCATATTAGATTCGCCCGTGCCAACCCACACAATGTCCGGGTTTTTCTGGTCGACGGTTATTGCTCCTATCGACTGGCAGTATTTATCAAATACCGATTTGAACACCGCGCCGCCGTTGACCGTTTTCCAAACGCCGCCGCCTGCCGCCCCTACATACATTATGCGCGTATCTTTGTTAACAGCGTCTATTGCAGTTATCCTGCCGCTCATAGTAGCGGGCCCTATCTGCCTGGCGTTAAGCGCGCCAAACATTGCCGAATTTATTTTTGTCTGGGCTTTTGTAATGCCCGGAAGCGAAATTATACAAATAATTGTTACGAGGGCAAAAAGTAAGATTCTCTTCTTCATGAAAAATTATATTTTTATATTATTGTATGGTGTAATAAATAAAACGCAGAGCTTAACCAAACCCTGCGTTTTGAATTTCATGCGCTAAACTTTATTTGGAGTCATCGGGCATTTTAAATAACGTGTCGTCAACATCGGTATTCAGCTCGACTTTTGACCATGTTCCTTTTTGTGAATCATTTCCGCTGCCGGATTTTATTTCAACCGACATAGCAAACATAACTCCTTCGACTGGCTGGTAGTTTCCGGGATACATATCCTGAGTAATTTCTTTCTCTTTGAATTTTCTCTTTGTCGATTCTTTTATGACCAAATAGCTGGATGCATCCAGCCAGTATGTTGTTACGTCGTTGTCTTTATCTGTAAGCTTGATCTTGTAGCTATCGGTGCCTTCCATATCTTCCTTGCCAAGAAGCTCGACCTTATAGCCTTTATCTTTCCAGTTAACAAGCTGGCCTTCAAACTCAGCTTCTTCTTTCATATCCTTTGTTTCTTCCGAGGTCATTTTTTCTGCGGCTTTTTTTCCGCTGAACGGATTTATCTGCCACCCTGTTGAGCCGTCGTAAGCCTGCGTCATTGACATTCCCTGGAATGACATGTCCATTCTAACTTTATCCTGTCTTTTAATTACTATTGTCACTGGGATATCCGCGCCCATGCCTGAAAATGTCCCGGTGTATTTAACCGTCTTAATTGCCATTATCTTATCAAGCCCGCCCATTGCATCCACGTGCTTACTGATAATGTCATCTACTGTCTGCGAAAAAATATTTGCAGAAAGAGCGAATACAAAAAATATAGCTAATAACGATTTTACGTATTTCATGATGTGATTTAGATTATTTTTGATTGGATTATTTCAAATTTAATACAAATTAAGTTAAAAATGAACTTAAATTGACGGGTTAAGGCCAAATACCTTTTCTACTGTATAATATGAATTTAGATGAATTTTTGAAGGAAAAGGTTGCATTTCTTTTTCAGTTATCAGCTAACAGTTAGCAGTTACCAAATACTTGTCGGCCTGAGCTCCTGCCTGCTGCAGGCAGGGAGACGAAGGCAAGATTAATGAGTAATAAACTATGAGTATAAACTTCCGCATTTTTGCGTATAATTTTCTGTTCTATCCAATTATATTTGTAACGTTATGAAAAACTCAGTTATCTTGCTTCTTGTTGTAGTTTTATCATTTACACTTGCCTATTTTAACGGCTGCGGAGATGATGCCGTTACAGTCAAAACGCCAACGGACCCCGGCATAATGCGCACAGATGAATTCGGAAATGAGCTTGGCGGCGATACAACCGACTGGTGCACTAATGACTC
>CAZMRG010000241.1:0-2921 GCA_964568655.1 uncultured Ignavibacteriales bacterium
AACAGATCTATATCTTATATCATTCGATACTGATTATAGTTCTCCCATTGATAATAACAAACTTTCACAATTTTTGAATGACGAGTGGATATCTCGGAAATCATCTAATATTATTTTGTATCGACTTTTGTCTTCTTTTTTTAAAGAAAATTTTCCCGAAATAGGCGTAACTGAGAAAGAGATTGAGAAAGAAGCAGAAACTTACGAAAATTATTATGTATATAACGGAAAAAGATATATCAATGACAAAACGGGAATTTCAATAAGATATCCAGATAACTGTTCCGTATATGAATCTGTACTAAGAAATCACAATGGTGAAGGTTTCTCAATAATCTTCCCTGATTCTTTAATTGAAGGAACTAACCTTTCCATGGATTCATTTATCAGTGTAGAGCGTTTGTCAAAAGGCACAAATTGGTCATCTAAAAATATAATTGAAGCATTAAATTTTTCAAGTCATACTGAACTAATAGGTGATACAATTTTCGATGTTTCAACTGGATCAGAAGGAGCTATGGGAAACATTTACCAAGAAATAGTTTCATTGGCAACAATTGGTGAATATACGTATTGCCTAAGATTATTTTTGCATTCTCATAATTTAGGTGCTTATGACCCTGGGACGGTAAAAAAATTTGATTATGAAATATTTTTAAGTACTTATACAAGTATTAGAAAGTCTTTTAAAATAATTTCAAAAAAGGAACCCCGAAACATCTGAATTAAATTTAGCCTTAGATACTATTCAAAATTGAGCAATTATGTCAATAGACTTACTTTATCAATTATAAAGTACTACGTCCCCTCTGAGTCTCTCCGTTAGGAGGACTCAGAGGAAAAACAAACATCTGAGTCCTCTTTCAGAGACCTGCCTGCTGCAGGCAGGGACTCAGATGGGATGTTAAGATGGGGGTTCATGTTTTAAGCTGGTTAAGGAATCATCTGAGTCCTCTTTCAGAGAGACTCAGATGGGACGTTGTAAAAACCAAGATTCCGGGTCAAGCCCGGAATGACAAACTTCATTTTTGCGACTTAGTGTTTTTGTGGCTGTTTTTTCCTTACAACTCATTCAGCTCTTCAACAATTTTCGTCACTTCACCAAGCTTTTGCAATGAATGGTCCGCAAGCGGCAAACGGAATTTTACGTAAAGAGAAAATTTTGTCTGCACTAGCTGTGATGTGAACCCCCCTGCCCCCCTTTGTTCAAAGGGGGGATTAGAAATAAAGTTTACCAGTTTTTCAAAATACCCGCTTGTAAAAATTTCTTCGTTATCAGGATTCATATGCAGCTCAAGAATATTGGCATGGATAGATATTTTGTTGAATCCTTTTTCGCCGCAAAGAACTTTAATAGTGATATGATCAAAGAGCGAAGTGGTTTCATCAGGGAATTTCCCGAACCTGTCTAGCAGTTCCGCTTTTATTGAATCAAGTTCTTCAATTGATGTTACGTTTGATAGCCGCTGGTAAATTTCGAGTCTTGTATTTTCATCATCGACGTAATATTCCGGAATCAGCATTGCCACATCCGATTCAATTGTAACTTCTTTAATTTTCTTTTTGCTTGCCGGCGCTTTTGGAATTATATCTGATAACGCCATGCCTAATTCTGATTCTTTAAGCTCAGTAACCGCTTCATCAAGTATCTGCATATACATATCGAAACCCATTTCAGAAATGAAGCCGCTTTGCTCGCCGCCAAGCAGGTTTCCTGCCCCGCGGATCTCAAGATCGCGCAGAGCAAGATTCATTCCGGAGCCAAGATCCGAAAATTCTTCCAGCGCATGTAATCTGCGGATCGCCTGCTTTGTCAAAATGCTCTGAGGCGGCGTGATCAGATATGCGTATGATTTAGTATTCGAACGCCCAACGCGTCCGCGCAACTGGTATAATTCTGCAAGCCCGAAATGATCGGCGCGGTTAATAATGATAGTATTTACTGTTGGTATATCAAGCCCTGATTCGATTATCTTGGTACAAACAAGCACGTTAAATTTCTTTTCGAGGAACTTCATCATAACTTTTTCAAGCTGTGGCGCCGTCATTTGTCCATGCGCTATCGCTACTTTTGCGAACGGAACAAGCTCTTCGATCATAAATGCAAGTTCTTCAAGTTTCGCAATTCTGTCGTTAACAAAATAAACCTGCCCTCCGCGCTGAAGCTCTCTTAACACTGCATTGCCGATTGTTTTCTTATCAAAATTAATTATTTCAGTGTGGATCGGCTGGCGGTTTTTAGGCGGAGTGTTGATAATTGATAGATCCCTTGCGCCCAGCAATGAAAAATTCAAAGTACGGGGGATTGGAGTTGCAGTAAGCGTTAATACATCGACGTTCTCACGCATGAACTTGAGTTTTTCCTTTGACTTCACTCCAAAACGCTGTTCTTCATCAATAATCAGCAAGCCAAGATCTCTGAACTTAACGTCTTTTGATAACAAGCGGTGAGTGCCGATAATAATGTTAAGTTTCCCGTCTTCAAGCCTTTTGAGAACCTCGGTTTGTTCTTTTCTGCTTTTAAATCTTGATATATGTTCAACTTCAACCGCCCAGTTTGAGAGCCTGTCTTTAAATGTGTTGTAATGCTGCTCAGCAAGAATAGTTGTTGGCACCAATACCGCGGCCTGCTTGTTATCCAGTACGCATTTGAATGCCGCCCGCACCGCGACCTCTGTTTTCCCAAAGCCAACATCGCCGCAAACAAGCCTGTCCATAGGGATCTCAGCTTCCATGTCTTTCTTTATCGCTTCAGTTGCGGTGATCTGGTCGGGGGTATCTTCATAAATAAAACTTGCTTCAAGCTCTTTTTGCCAGACTGAATCATGTGAGAATTTAAATCCCTTTTGTGTTTTGCGTTTTGAATAGAGAAGTATCAGATCGCGCGCGATATCCTGAATTTTTTTCTTTGTACGCTGTTT
>CAZMRG010000242.1:0-2843 GCA_964568655.1 uncultured Ignavibacteriales bacterium
ATACGATTTTGATATAACGCCGGACGATAAGAAAGTATTATTTCTTTATGACGGGCCTCAAAACCCTAATGATATATTTGTGTATGATATCAAGAGCGAGAAATCGAAACAGATTACTTTTTCAATGATAGGCGGCATCCCCAAACAGGATTTTGTAAAACCTTCGCTTGTAAAATACAAAAGCTTTGACGGGCTTGAAATTTCAGCGTGGCTGTATGTCCCAAAATGGATGAAGAAAGACAGAAGCAATCCCGCAATTGTGTGGCCGCATGGCGGGCCCGAATGGCAGGAAAAAAATCTGTTCAACAAATACATTCAAATTCTGACTAATGCAGGTTATGCTTTGATAGCGCCTAATTTCAGGGGCAGCACCGGTTATGGCAAAACATTTCAGAAGAAAATATACGGAGACTGGGGAGGCGCTGAATTCAAAGACGTGCTTGGAGCATTTGAATACATTGCAGAATCAGGGTATACAGACAAGGGAAATATAGCCGTAATGGGCGGAAGCTTCGGAGGATTCATGACTTTAACCTGCGTGACTAAAGCGCCTGAACTATGGAAATGCGCCGTCGATATTTTCGGGCCGTCAAATATGATGACCTTTATGAATTCAATTCCGGAGCACTGGAAACCTGCTACATACGAACTGATCGGAGATCCTGTAGCGGATAAAGAAATGTTAATGGACCGCTCCCCTATCAACCATGTTGATAAGATAAAGTGCCCGCTCTTTATTATTCAGGGAAAGAATGATCCCAGAGTAGTACAGGCGGAATCGGACCAGATAGTAGATAAATTAAGATCGCAAAATAAAGTAGTTGAATATTTGGTTTTTGAAGATGAGGGGCATGGTTTCATGAAAGTTTCAAACCAAATTAAAGCATGGGAAATGATAATGGCGTTCCTGGAAAAATATATGAAACAATCCTGATAAATTGGACGATAAAAAAATTATAGACGGCTCAAAGATCTCGAAGCAAATCCTTGCCGAGATAAAAGAAGAAATTAATAAAACGGGCTTAAAACCCGGACTTGCGTTAATACTGGTTGGCAACGACCCCGGTTCCGAAGTTTATGTTAACATGAAGGCTAAACGCTGCGCCGAAATGGGATACTATTCCATTGTTGAAAGGCTTCCGGAATCTACATCTGAAAAAGAATTGCTCTCCAAAATATCGGGGTTTAATAACGACGAAAGAATTCACGGCATTTTGGTCCAGTCCCCTTTTCCCAAACACATTAACGAGATGAATGTTTTTGAAGCAATTGACTATAGGAAAGATGTTGACGGTTTCAACCCCGTGAATGCAGGAAGGCTGATAATTGGCGAAAAATGTTTTGTGCCATGCACGCCTCTGGGTATAATTGAACTTTTGAAAAGATACAACATTGAAACTGAAGGTAAAAATGCCGTGGTCATCGGCAGAAGCAATCTTGTAGGCAAGCCCATAACAAACCTGCTGATACAGAAAAACAGATTTGCCAATGCAACAGTAACGCTTTGCCATAGCCGCACTGCGGATATTACACAACATACAAAAAACGCAGATATAATTATTGCCGCAATCGGGAGAGCTAAATTCCTCAAAAGTGAAATGATCAAAGAAGGCTGCATAATAATCGACGTAGGAATTAATAAGATCGAGGACGCATCTTTGCCGAAAGGATACAGATTAGTTGGCGATGTTGATTTTGATGATTGTTACGCCAAAGCCTCAATGATAACGCCGGTTCCGGGAGGGGTCGGGCCAATGACCATTGCGATGCTGCTAAAAAACACATTTGATTCAGCTGCTAAGAATATTTATCCATAGTTTTTCATTTCCCGCGAATGCGGGGATAAATTTTGAATTATATGCCATCAAAATTCTATTACGAATTAGAGATTGCTTTCAATAAAAAGAATTATGAAAGCATTTACAACCGCCTTTACGTTTCAGGAATTAAAAATATTTTAGAGGAAAACGGAATAATAAAAGTTTCGCTTGATGAATCCCGCCAATTGGACCTTCAAAGAATTATGAAAGAATTAGTCGTGTTGGGAATTACCCCGAAGAGCGATATGACGCTGACAAAACTCGACAACCTGAACTGGAACAAAGAGTGGGAAAAAACTATTGAACCTGTTTACATTCATGACAGGATAATTATTTATCCGTCATGGAAAAAAAATCTGCTTAGGAACACAAAGGGAAAGATACTTATAGAAATTGACCCGAAAATGTCTTTCGGAACGGGGCATAATGAAACTACGCAGATAATCCTGGAATTAATGTGCAGGCACATTACAGGCAAAGATAAATATATGCTGGATTTCGGGTGCGGCACAGGAATTTTAGCGATTGCGGGGATTAAACTTGGTTTGGCTAAAGCGCTGGCAATTGAAATTGATGAAGACTCGATTGAAAACGCCGCCGAATACCTGAAAGTAAATAAAGTTAATGCAAAGATAGAGTTAGTAAAAGCGGACATAAACGAGATTGAAGAAACAGGATTCGACGTAATAGCCGCTAATATCACAAGTAATATTATAATTCCAAATCTTCCGGTTATCTATGATAAGCTGAATGATAAAGGAAAAGTATTTTTGACGGGAATACTTTTCAGCGAGAAAGTTGAAGTTGCCGTTGAAATGATAAAAAATAATTTTGAAATAGAAGATGTGATAGACAAAGAAGAATGGACATCATTTTATGCAATTAAGAAATAATCTAAATAATCCTGGCCGACACCCCTCTCCTTCGAGGAGAGGGGCCTGGGGTGAGGTGAAAGTATAAGACGTATGAGATATTCAGTAATAGATATCGGTACAAACACCATGCTTCTGCTTATCGCAGAGT
>CAZMRG010000243.1:0-2819 GCA_964568655.1 uncultured Ignavibacteriales bacterium
AACGATGTTCAGGGTTTGGCTGAAGTAATAATCGGTAAGCAGAGAAACGGCCCGATAGGCGAGGTAAAGCTGACATTCATAAATAACTATGCGATGTTTGTTAAGAGAGCTAAAGAAGACGTTCCAACATATTATTCTCCGCAGGAAACTCCATTTTAATCAACCGAATCAGTAATGATAAACACAAAATTATCACGTAGAAAATTTTTTAAAGTTTCAGCTATATCTGCTATATCTTTATATGGATTAGCTAAAGGAATTAATCTTAATAGTACTCCTTTATTTTTCGATGATTATGACGAGGTTATCTGCAAAAAAAAATTCAAACTATTCGTTGATGCGGGACTTAAGGATAAGCCAATTGGCGATGTAATTGCAGAAGTAGGGAAGTCATTTATTGGAACAGACTATGTAGCCGGAACGCTGGATAAATCCATGGATGAGAAGCTTGTTGTTGACTTAACCGGCCTCGATTGCGTTACTTTTGTTGAAAATTGCCTCACTTTTGCAAGATGTGTTAAGAAAGGCAAAACTACATTTGATGATTACAAGAAAGAACTTGAGAGAATCAGGTACAGGGACGGAGTTTTAGACGGGTATGCAAGCAGATTACACTATTTCTGCGACTGGATATACAATAACGAGGATAAAGGCATTGTAAAGAACATTACATCCGATATTGGCGGCGTTTCATATGACAAGAAGATTGATTTTATGACAACTCATACCAAATCATACAAACAGCTTGCTGATAAGACTAATTTAGATGGTATTGTAACCGCAGAAGAGGCTATAAACTCGCGATATTATTACTACATTCCTAAGAATTCCATCCATAAAGTATATGATTCACTCCAAAGCGGCGATATAATAGCTACAACCACTAAAATTGATGGGCTGGACGTAACCCACACCGGATATGTTTACAAAGGCGATGATGGCGGAACATATTTTATGCATGCTTCGTCAATCAAAAAACAGGTTATCATTTCGCCGGAACAGCTTGAAGATTATATCGGGCTGGATCCCAAAAAGACAGGGATAATGGTTACCAGACCTTTGGAAGTATAGAGTGTCTTGAATGTGTTGTATGAAAATTAATACTTTCCTAAATTTAGCTTAGAACTTCGAAGTCTTTTCCTAATATCAGGATTTTTATATAGTGCGACTCCTACGGAGTCGTACGTTTGTAATTTTTTTCTACCTACAAACATGCGACCCCTATCGGGGTCGAACGTTAAACCAAACTGGCTAAGTAATTCTTAACATCTTTTCTTGATTTCAAGATAACTACATTCTTACAATCCCAATATTTCTCAAGCATTTCCAGTGTCAATGGTCTTGATCTCTTTGGATAATTCCACACCCATTTAGTAAATTCCCAATCAAGCTTCTCCCGGCAGCCATCGGGAAGGTCTTCTCTGGTTTTACCGCGGTATTTTATATATCTTCTGAATATGTTAATGAGGCACTTATGTCTGGGTAAATCTAAATAAATAATTGTATCGGCTTCATCAAATCTAATCTTCATAGTTCTTTTGAAATTGCCATCCATAATCCATTCAGGTTTCAACACAAGTTCTTTTAGCTTCATATCAAATTCATGATCCTCAGGCTCAATCCAGCCCGGTTTCCAGAAAACCTTATCCAGATGGTATACGGGCAAGCGCAATATAGCTCCGATCTTACAGGAAAATGTCGATTTCCCCGCGCCGCCGCAGCCCATAACGCAAATTTTTTTCATTAACAATGATTCAGATGATAGGATGTTCAATATTCCCACGACATTTATGTCGTGGATAGGAAAACAAAAAAACGGCTTCAGCCGTTAACAAAAGAAAAGAGTTAAATAAGTTTGGTTATCGGCTAAAGCCATTGTTTTCTATTCTCAACCACGACCTAAAGGTCGTGGCAATATTATTGCAATATTTAATTATTTTTCTTCTCTTACAACAACAGCGCAGGCGTAATCATGGGTATGTGAAATGCTGATCTCGAATTTATCATTAGTGTATTCGCTTTCTTTAACGTGATTTATGTATGGTTTGCCGAGTTTGTCGTTCAGTATTTCAATATCTTTCCAGCCGAAATTCTTTGAAATACCTGTGCCAATAGCTTTGCTGTACGCTTCTTTGGATGCAAACCGCCCTGCGAAATGCACTTCGGGATTTGCTTTATATGATTTGCAGTAATCAATTTCATTTTTGGTAAGTATGCGCTGAAAGAACTTATCACCGTACTTGACCATAATATCTCTTATTCGTTTTACTTCTATGATATCTATTCCAACGCCTTTTGTCATTTTCTTTTTGAAATTCCCGCGAAAGCGGGAATCTATATTATGCAAATTGTTTTATTATACAAAAAAGAAATTGTAACGATTAATTAAAGAATTCATTTTTACAATTTTGTTATCAACTAATATGTCGCTCCTACGGAGCTAATTAATAGTTATCGGGTTACTACAAATATGTCGCTCCTAACGGAGCTCGATTTAAAAATATAAAATGTTTAAATTTTATTTTCCTTTTTCACTATTTCAATCAATTCAGAAATATCGTTTATTTCGTAGTCAGCTCCGTGGATAAGTGTATTGAATGTGTCGCCGTATTTGGCGAAGCATGTTTTCATTCCGACTTTATTGGCGCCAACAACGTCTCGCTCGGCCCAATCGCCGACCATCAGCGCATACTCTGCATCCGTTTCCAGTTTCTTTAATATTAAATTAAAAGGAACGGGGGACGGCTTTCGTTCGCTTGAATCATCGAATGTAACTATCGCATCGAACATGTGGTGAAGACCTATATATGATAGCCTAA
>CAZMRG010000244.1:0-2815 GCA_964568655.1 uncultured Ignavibacteriales bacterium
GTGGTACAATCCGCCGCCTGAATTTTCTGCATCTTTTACTATGCTGTCAAATTCTTTCTTTGATAAGTTCTTCTTATATATCAATAAGGTATCAATGTCGGAAAAATCATCCGCGTATCCTTTGGCTACAGAACCTGTCACCAGCGCGGCAAGAAGTTTCGGACTTTTAAATAATTTTAAATTTTTCTTTGCGAGAGCAAGCCTGGATTTGCTTATTTTATTCATCTCATATAATAAAAAATGCCCGCCTTCAAAAACATAAGAGGACGGGCAATACTTAAATAACTAACAAAATTTTACTCAATAGTGAAATCTTTGGTTACAGGATCAGAATTATCAGTATCAATTTTAACAGTAACGGAATACTTGCCCGCTTCCAGGTTTCCCGGAGAATTGAAATTCGAATAAACCACGCCGCTTCCGGTTTTAACATCAGCTTTGCCTATAACTTCATCGCCGCGTTTCCATGTAAATATTACTTTCGTATCGCTCGGCGCATTTTTTACTTTTGCGCTGCAGAAAATTACTGGGGCCGATGCAGGGAACTCGGTCTTATTAGCGTCGCACTCGCTGCTGCCGTTTACTGCGCCACAAACCATAACGTCATCAAGCTTCGCAGTCGAAACACTGCACATTGTGAAAATATTGAAAATGAAAACTAAAACAAGCGCGGATTTTATCAATGGCGCTTTTATGAACCGATAAACCTCTTGCATAAAAAATTCTCCTTTAGTTGTTATTTTATTAAATTGGCAAGTGTGCATAAAATAACAAGTTTTAAGGTGAATTAAAAGCATACAAAACCTGACAAGAAATTAATAATCCGTGATATTACAAAGCCGGGTTAAATTGAGACAAGGGCTTCTTCTGCATGACCATCAACCTTCACTTTTTCCCACACTTTTTCAATCCTGCCCTTTTCATCGATCAGGAAAGTAGTTCTGACTACGCCCATATATTTTCTACCGTACATACTCTTTTCCTGCCATACGCCGTAATCTTCGAGCGCCTTATGGGTTTCATCGCTTAGCAGCGTAAACGGAAGGTCGTGTTTGGTTTTGAATTTCTGGTGACTTTTTGTGTCATCCGGACTAACTCCGATCACTACAGCGTTTTTCTTTTCAAACTTTTTTATACTGTCCCTGAAATCGCATGCTTCAACCGTGCAGCCGCTGGTCATATCTTTAGGATAGAAATACAGAACAACTTTCTTCCCTTTCAGGTCTTTCAGAGATATAGTTTCGCCGTTATCGGCTATAAGCTTAAAATCAGGAGCCTTGTCGCCTGCTTTTAACATAAATAATATTCCTTTCTAATTAAGAGGCTCTTTAGGGCGCCGAAGAAATTATTCTTTCGATCTGGCGCGCATGCCTCCGGGAGTGATAAATAACGAAATAGATCCATTCAAGCCTGGTAAAATGCCCGAACAGCCTGTGCCTGAACGCATCGCATAACGGCGTCAGGTCTTCCTTTTCAATAACTTTCTTAATGTCCTCGCGGTTGTTTACGAAATCAGCGATTAATTTATCCGGAATTTTAGATGAGTCACCGGGTAAGATCTCGATGCTTGCAATAAACTTTTTTGTATCATCGCTAAAAGCCTTTTTAACGACGTTTACTTTCGCATCATATTCACGGTAATAATATTTTACCGGCCCAAGTAATATTTTTTTTGCCGATTGTTCGGTGATAACAAGATGCTCCATGCAATCGCCAATCGACCAGTCTTTCTTTTCCTTTTTGAAGTTAAACTTTTCGTTGGAAAGGCCCGTGACCTGATCGGTAATTGATTTTGTTGAACTATCCAACTCGGAAATTATTTTGTTTGTATCCAATGTATCCGGGTAAATGGAATTTTTCGGAAGATCCATACGTTTTCCAATAATCTTTTTGCCAAATGATAACATTTTGTTACTCCCCCCTTTTGTTACCGCAAAACCAGGAAACTGTTATATGAAACAATTATAACAGTTTTACAGGTTCCTTTGTATCACGTGCAAAGGGGGGTAAAGCATGAGGTTTTGAGACTATTTCAATCCTTCAACAGCCTTTTTGATCCCATCGAAGTTCACCTGGTCGCCGGGCGACGCAGTAACTTCTACGTAACGGATAATTCCTTCTTTATCAATAACAAAGACTGAACGCTCGGCAACGCCTTTCATACCGAAAGCGAATTCAGGCCTTACAACGTCATATAATTTAATTACGTCTTTGTTAAAATCGCTAAGCAAGGGATATGTTATTTTATTTGCCGCGGCAAAAGCCTTGTGAACAAATACGCCGTCAACGCTGATTCCCAAAATTTCGGCATTCATGCCCTTGTACAAATTAAAGTTCTCGCTCATGGCGCACATTTCAGCAGTGCATACGCCTGTAAACGCCTGCGGAAAAAATAAAAGAACAACGTTCTTTCCCTTTAACGATGATAGAGAAATTTTTGCTTCCACCGGGGTAACTGATGGTAATGTGAAATCAGGCGCTTTATCGCCAACTTTTAATGCCATCTCTTTTTCTTATCCTTTCTAAGATAATTAGTTTCTAATTTTTTCCTTTGTTCTACTCTACTTATTTGTTGTCTTCTATTTACTATTTACTATTTACTATTTACTATTTGTTAAATGTTAATGGCTTCCCCGTACGCGTCCGCGGTCGCTTCCATAATTGCTTCCGATAGTGTTGGATGCGCATGAACAGTTTTTATTATTTGCTCATGGGTTGATTCAAGCGACTTGCCCAACGTCAGCTCTGCGATAAGCTCGCTTGCTTCGCTGCCGCAAACATGCGCGCCGATCAGCTCATCATATTTTGCATCATA
>CAZMRG010000245.1:0-2791 GCA_964568655.1 uncultured Ignavibacteriales bacterium
TTAACTGGGAAGGATTGTTAACAGCCCAATCCTTTTGCGGCGCGAGACGAATTCTAGCGCCATTAGCGCCGCCTCGTTTATCTGAGCCGCGGAATGTAGAGGCAGAAGCCCATGCCGTACTTACTATCTGAGATACTGTTAATCCTGAATTCAACACCTTTATTTTCAATTCCGCAATATCCTCTTTACTGATCAGCTCATGGCCGGCGGCAGGTAATGGATCCTGCCAAATCAGTTCTTCTGCGGGTACTTCAGGACCTAAGTAGCGTGAACGCGGTCCCATGTCACGGTGAGTTAGCTTAAACCATGCGCGTGCAAAGGCATCAGCGAACTCTTCCGGGTTTTCTAAGAAGTGTCTCGAAATTTTTTCGTAGACCGGATCAAATCGCAGGGAAAGATCCGTGGTCAGCATGGTTGGCGCTTTATGCTTTGATGAGTCATGAGCGTCAGGAATTACATCTCCGGCATTTTTTGCTATCCATTGATTGGCGCCAGCCGGACTCTTTGTTAGTTCCCATTCGTATTTAAACAGGTTTTCAAAAAAGTGATTACTCCACTTGACCGGGGTCTGTGACCACGTAACTTCCAAACCACTGGAGATTGCGTCGCCTCCTTTTCCGGAACCAAATTTGCTTTTCCAGCCTAAACCCTGTGCTTCAATTCCGCAAGCTTCAGGTTCAGGTCCAATCAGCGCTGCATCCCCGGCGCCGTGGGTTTTGCCAAACGTATGACCGCCAGCAATAAGCGCCACTGTTTCTTCATCATTCATAGCCATCCGTGCAAATGTTTCGCGGATATCTATAGCCGCTGCAAGCGGATCAGGATTTCCGTTAGGCCCTTCCGGATTCACATAAATTAATCCCATTTGGACTGCTGCAAGGGGATTCTCAAGGTCGCGTTCACCGGAGTAGCGTTTGTCTGCTTCCAGCCATTTGGTTTCAGAGCCCCAATAAACATCCTCTTCCGGCTCCCAAACGTCAGCGCGCCCGCCTCCAAATCCAAAGGTTTTGAATCCCATTGATTCCAGAGCAACATTACCCGTAAGGACCATAAGGTCGGCCCAGGATATTTTTTGGCCATACTTTTGCTTGATTGGCCAAAGAAGCCTGCGAGCCTTGTCAAGATTGACATTATCGGGCCAGCTGTTAAGCGGTGCAAATCGCTGCTGTCCGCGACCGGCGCCTCCGCGGCCATCGCCGGTACGGTATGTACCTGCGCTGTGCCATGCCATACGGATAAAAAACGGTCCGTAATGTCCGAAATCGGCCGGCCACCAATCCTGTGAGTCGGTCATTAGCTTGTGAAGGTCTTTTTTTAATGCTGCAAAATCAAGGCTGTTAAATTCTTCAGCATAGTTAAAATCTTTTCCCATTGGGTTTGATAAAGAAGAATTCTGCCGCAGTATATTTAATTTTAACTGATTAGGCCACCAGTCCAGGTTTTTTGTCCCTCCGGCGCTACTATGTACCGGGCATTTACTTATTTCGTTTGAATTATTTTCCATTTTAATACCTGTTTATTTGTAATAATTATTTAAAAATAAAAAATGTAACTATAAATTCTTTTGAAGTAATTATTCAATTTTTGATTAATTTAAGTTTGATTGTTTACAAAGTTAACGAATTTAGCAAGAATAAAAAAGTTGGCTAATCAACCCTCTCTTTGTTAAAACTACACTCTTATATAAAGCCTTGGTGATGTATTACTAATAAAAAAGCGGGTTCTTACCCGTTTTATGTAAACACCCCCTCTGTATCTCCCCCTGATAGGGGGAGACGAGGATTATTCAACTTATAATCATTAATCTGTTATTAACCTATTATCTGCAGCTTGGCGCTTGCAACTTGTAATCTGCTAACCTGTAACTTAATTCACCCGCAATTTTTTTTCTATAAATCTTTAATTTGACAAATCTGAAGAATCTGACAAATTTGATGAAATTATTCTATCTCATCCGGATTCATAACTCTGAAAATGAGCCCTGCAACCACTCCGCCAAGTATTGTTCCAACTAAATACATCGGAAGATTGGAAATCGAGTTCCCGCCGCGAATTGTATCCAGGATGATGGGGCTTGTTGCCACTGCCGGGTTGAATGCTCCGCCGGATATAGGGCCAACAGCAAAAGCGCCTGCCATTACGGTAAAGCCAATTGCAAGTCCATAATAGGAATTATCAGCATGCTTTTTAGTTGTTGCAACGTTCAGTACAACGCTTACCAATGCGAAAGTAAATAAGAATTCAGCTACACATGCTTTTGCAAAATCAACTCCCGGCGCCGGAGCTGCCGCAAATGATTTGCCGGTAAACCAGAGCGCCATCAGCGCAGCGACAAAAGCCCCAATAAACTGAAATACCCAATACATTACAGAATCTTTCATATTTATTTTGCCCCTGATCAGAACGCCAAGCGTAACAGCCGGATTAAAATGCCCGCCGGAAATTTTTCCTCCCATAAATATCATGACCATCAATACAGCTCCAATAGCAAGAGGATTGCCTGTCAATGCTACAGTAAGTACAAGAAAAAAGGTACCTATAAATTCTGTAATGTATTTATCCATATTAATTTGGGTTTAAGTTTTGAATTATTACAAAATTAATGAAAGATAATTCCACAAAAAAACGGTGTTTGTAAGCAGATGTTTTTCTTAGGAATGCGCTTGTAGTGTCGGCTCCGGGAATGACATAGAAATAAAAAAGCGGGCTATCAACCCGCTTTCTTTCTAACACCCCCTCTGTATCTCCCCCTGTTAGAGGGAGATGAACTTCAATAATCTCAAAGGAATTA
>CAZMRG010000246.1:0-2789 GCA_964568655.1 uncultured Ignavibacteriales bacterium
TTTGCGGAGAAGGTGGGATTCGAACCCACGAGCCGCTATTAACGGCTACACACTTTCCAGGCGTGCCTCTTCAACCACTCGAGCACCTCTCCGATTGTGAATATTTAAAAGAACAAATTCCTATTTCAATTTAACGGTAAAACTAAGCTTAACTGTAACGCCATCTTTAAGCGCTTCCTGCCTGTTGCCTGTCATACTGCCGTCGCCGGTATAACCGTCATAAATTCCGGTTCCGCCAATTACAGTTACAGTTGCTGAAAACAACGGGTCCTTTCCCTGAAATGAACCCATAGATTGTCCAAGCGACTGAACGGTAATAGTAGAGTTATCAGGAAAAGTCAGGATATCATATTCTATAAAGCTTCCGTTACCGCTTGTATAATCATAAACGAAATAAACGCTGACTGCAGCATTTGTGCCGTCTGCAAATAATGCATTTCCTGTTCCGGTTGCAAGCCCCATCCTGTGATGCAAAGAGTCATTCACAATAGCAACATCATTCTTGCTTACCTGGTACCTCATATCAAACTTTAAAGTTTTGGGCTGTGCGTATATTGAGCCGGAAGTCAAAACTAGGAACATTAAAAGCGTGGCTAATTGATTTTTCATTCAGTCCAATAGTCCAATTTTGAAAGCAACAAGGGGTTTATAACCCCTTGTAAACGAAAAGTTTGCGGAGAGCGAGGGACTCGAACCCCCACAGGCTTGCGCCCGGCGGTTTTCAAGACCGCTGCAATACCATTATGCGAGCTCTCCTATGTACAAATATAACTATTTTTAGCCAATTTGTCGATTTACAAATTCATGAACTCCGAACGTTCATTCAATCCCAAACGGATAGAAGCGCCTTTATATTGTATAATAGTTTGGGTATTTTGTGATGGATGTATCCCGGTCCTGTATTTATACAGTTATTTTGTGTAGACCGGACCGGTTTTAAGAGGGGAAGATCCTCTGTCATTTTTTTTATTTTAGACGTCAATCATAACGTCTGGCAGTTTTTTCTTCTGGAGTGATTGAGCTTTGAACTGGAAATTTACTGATAAATTAGTTAACAATATTCAGACAGGTTTAGACCCTGCCTTTGCATATAGTAAAAGAATTCTTCCGAATAAATGCAGCAGAGGAACCGGAATAACCGGCTCCGTGGATTATCATGAATTTGTAGACCGCAACCTTGAAGAATTTGGAATGAGAATTGAGCTTATCACTGAAGATTTGATGAAAAAAAATATCAGGAAGTTCTCTAAATTCGTAAACGACGCATTTGCGGAATATTACCAGCAGTATAAGTGGAGAAAGTATGCCGATGATAATTACCTGTTAAATCCGTTGAAGGATAAATTTAAGTTTAGTTTTTGTATCTTCGATTCTGACGAAGAGATAAGATTTTTGAACTTTACATCTGTACTGGACGGCAAACTCAATAACCACCTGACATTTGCATCAAAAAATACGCGCAGGATGAACCTTGCAAAATATCACATTATTAAATTATGCCAAACGGGGCTGGATTGCGGATATGAAAAGCAGGTTGGCTACTGGCCCAAAATTAATAATGGTTCCATAATACTTTATTTAAGAATGGGGTGGGAAGCAGCCAGTATTAAAGATGACGGAATATTAATTATGCAGGCGGATAATGCGGAAGTCATACGCAGGGCTTATAAATTATTAACCGAAAAAGAAACGCATATCATGGCATAGTATGCTTCATTATCTTTATAAGTTTTACTTTAAACGATATTATCAGCGCTACAAGAATTTATTTATAAATTGTTAAAACAAATTAGAATTACGCCTTTATATATATAAAGGAATAACGGGTATGAATACATTAATTGATACGGGAATAGATCAATCCATAGATTATCATAGATTTGTAGATGAAGGGCTTGCAAAGATGGGGCTGAGAATCGAGCTTATAACTGAAGAAGTAATGAGGAAAGATATCAGGGAATTTTCCACATTTATCAATGATGCGTTCACGGAATATTATGAGATCTACAAATGGCGAAAGCATGCAGACGATGATTACCTTTTAAATCCTTTAACCGATAAGTTTAAATATAGTTTTTGCATCAGGAATTTAAGAGATGAAATTGTTTTTGTTGACTTTTCCTCAGTTACTGACGGTATGATCGATAATCATATTGTATTTACTTTGAAAGAATACCGCGGTATGAACCTTGCTAAATACCACATCATTAAATTAAGCCAGGTCGGGCTTGATAACGGTTATACAAAACAGATCGGATACTTTTCGAAAAAGAACAAAGGATCGATAAGCCTTTTTGTGAGAATGGGTTACGAAATATCTCACATCAGGGAAGACGGGCTGATAATAGCTTACGGCGACAGCGAAACGGTCCTGAAGAACACATATAAGATGCTTACCGAATCAGATAATTCACCAAACTATTAGGACTCAATTAAGATGAAAGTCGCAGTCATCCAGTCAAACTATATCCCATGGAAGGGTTATTTTGATATTATACATGACTCGGACCTGTTTATTTTTTACGATGACGTTCAGTTCACTAAAAATGACTGGCGCAACCGCAATAAGATAAAAGTGAGCGGCGGCGTTCACTGGCTTTCTGTTCCCGCGGGGACAGACCTGAACCGGACCATAAATGAAGTTAAGATACAGGATTCAGTGTGGGCAAAAAAACACTTCAAGACCATTGAGCAGTATTATTTAAAGGCTCCGTATTATAAACAATACCGTGATTTTTTGAACCATGTATATTTTGAGAGAAAATGGGAGTTCCTTTCGGAGCTGAATC
>CAZMRG010000247.1:0-2749 GCA_964568655.1 uncultured Ignavibacteriales bacterium
ATTCAACAGGTCATTACCAGACATGGACAGCAGGCGTTTCGACCGTGGTTCTTGCTCACGATTATGCATGTGGTCCGTTTTTGAGTTTTCCACAGTCGCCTCTGCTCACTAACACTGCTTATACTATCAGGACAAAAGTTTCAAACGTAGGAAGCTCAGCTGAATCAACAGTTCCTGTAAAATTCTATGTTGACGGCGTTTTAACTAACACCACTAACCTGACATTAGCTGTAGGCGGCGTTGATTCGGTTACCAACAGCTGGCAGACTGCAGTTACAGGCAATCATACTTTAATGTATATATCGGCTCTATCCACAGATCTTGACAGAACCAATGATACAGTAAGACAAACCGTAAATGTGTTAGCGGCGCTTCCGTCGCTTTGCGAACAGTTTGCAACCGCTACATTTCCTCCTACATCATGGACAATGACGGCAGGTTTATGGAGTTACAATACCGTTAGCAGCTATTGCCAGGGCACAGGCTCGGCTATGGCGGATTTCTATAATGTAGTATCGGGGACATACGACTTAACTACGCTTACATTCCCTGCATCCCTTGTCGGTGATTCGTTGTTTTTCTCGGATGCGTATGCTACGTATCAGACAGAAAACGACCAGCTTCAGGTTATGTATTCAACAAACGGCGGCGGAACATTCACGCAGCTTGCGCTTCTAAACGGCGGAGTTGCCGGAGAGCTTGTTACTGCGCCTCCCACAACCGCTGTATTCGCACCGACTTGTACTCAATGGAAACGCCAGAAATTTTTGCTTCCAACAGGTACAAACAAAATTAAATTTAACGGAATCACAGCATTCGGAAACGAATTATATATTGACAGCACCTGTTTAAAACCGGCATTGGTCGGTATAGCAAACAACAACACAGGCGTTCCGAGAATATATTCGCTTGAGCAGAACTATCCGAATCCGTTCAACCCGACGACGGTTATCAGCTATGGCTTACCGAAATCAGGGCAGGTTAAATTAGTTGTTTACGACATACTCGGCCAAACCGTTATGACGCTTATTAACAACGAATTTAAAGAAGCCGGATCATACAAGATAAATTTCAACGCAAGTAATCTTGCGAGCGGAGTTTACTTCTATAGGATGGATGCAGGCGACTTTACTTCTGTAAAGAAAATGCTGCTGATTAAATAATTTCGGAGTATAACCGAAACTTCAGGAGCGTCCCCGTGCAAACGGGGGCGCTTTTTTATTTCCAAAATTATACGCTATGTCGGATAATTCTCTATTAACAAAAATTATTTTTCTATAAATTCGGCTTTCATATTCATGAATAACCAAAGGAGAATAATGAGACTGGCTTTTACAGGTTTACTCATACTGGCGGCGTTTGTATGCATGGCGCATGCGCAGGATAACAAGAACGATCCACAGTGGCTTCCCCGGCATTCTAAAAAGGGCGCTGAACAAACATCGTATCGCGGGCTTCCGTACAAAAATGACAGGCAAACAACATCACAAACAACAGCGGTTAACATAATAAAAACAAAGGACGGAACCACTATTCTTGTTCCAGCCAGTTACAGGCCTTTTCCAAGCGCCGTCACCGAATCAGGCGTTGCGGTTGTAACCCAGGGGGGAAACCAAAGCTTCATGTTTGCAGCATGGAACTCTATACTTCTTCCCAGTACATTCTACGAAACAGG
The DNA here is from genome assembly GCA_964568655.1 of uncultured Ignavibacteriales bacterium. Lineage (GTDB taxonomy): Bacteria > Bacteroidota > Ignavibacteria > Tepidaquicellales > OLB5 > CAWFKW01. Next base: position 1,676 of record CAZMRG010000247.1, read on the forward strand.
CTGGGCGTGGACAAGTAATTCCGGAATTACATGGACAGGAAACGTTTCTACGGTACCCAATATCGGCGACCCGGGGCCATGGGTCTGGTCCACAAACAGTTCTTATTCAGGCAGACTCGGAATGTCATACCTTACCGTTGACCAGCAGATAGGCGCTACATATTCGACAGACGGCGGAACTACATGGGCCGCGAATTTTACTTTCCCCGGAACATCGGCAAATTGCGATAAGAACTTTTCTACTGTTGATGACGTAACAGGCAGCGCATTTCTTGGCAGAGCATATACTGTTTATACAGATTTTGGAAGCGCTAATGCAAACAGGATTTGTATTTCATATTCGACAAACGGCGGCGTAAGCTGGTCTGCTGAAGCTCCCGTCAGCCCTGTTTCTTTGTCAGGTCATCATTGCCAGGGATGCGATTGCGTTGTTGGCCCGGGCGGCGTTCTTTATGTATGCTGGGCGTATTGCCTGACAAACGGGGCAAATTCGACCGAACAGGATCTGGGCTTTGCCAAATCAACCGACGGCGGAGTTACCTGGATTACTTCGACAAATACGGCTGTGCCTACTAACGGCATACGCACTTCAAACTTATTGAACGGATGTAAGGCAAATGGATTCCCGAGGATAGCGGTGGATAAATCAGGCGGCGCAAGGAACGGTTACGTCTATTGTACAATGTGTGAAAAAAATATTGCGCCGGCAAGAGACAACGCGGACTGCACTTTTATGCGTTCAACCGATGGGGGTACAACATGGACTCATACGCTAGTGAACGGCGATACTGCCGGGCCGCTTCAATGGCATTCGGCAATTACGGTTGACCAAACGAACGGCAATGTAGCCATTGGATATTACGACCAGAGAAACACTGCGGCTACCGATGCTGAGTATTTTGTTTCTTTCTCAACAAACGGCGGAAACAACTGGACAGATGTTCAGGCAAGCGACCATTCATGGACTGTCGATTACATTCACAGTCCAAGTATAGCGGCAGGTTATATGGGCGATTATTCCGGTATAACCTGGGGTAACGGAAAATTTTATCCTTTTTGGAACGACCCTTCGAT
>CAZMRG010000248.1:0-2705 GCA_964568655.1 uncultured Ignavibacteriales bacterium
AAGCTTGGCTCTGAGTTTCTTGCTGCTGTAACTGTAGGAAGCTTTCTTTCATGGGGAGTCTTTGCGCTGGCTGAAATGGTGTCAATCGGCACAAACTCGCTGGTCTCTCAGGCGGTTGGAGCGAAAGAAAAGGATTCGGCTAAACACATCGGCACTCTGAATTTGCTAAATGCTGTACTGCTGGGATTACTCATAGCGGGCATTGTTTATCCTATACTGCCCTATCTATATCATTTCACAAATATTGACCCGCTGAAAGCGTCGCTTGCTAATAAGTACCTGCTTCCGATCTTACTGTTACTCCCTTTCACAATTTTATTTGAAACTGGCAGCGCGATTTTCAGGGGCAACGGAAATACAAAAACCCCGTTCTGGCTGCTGATAGTCGTTTACAGCATTAAAGTAGTTTTAACTCCGCTGTTCATATTCACATTTGACTTAGGAATGTCGGGCGCATCTCTTGCCACAATGCTTGCATACGGAATGACGTTCCTTATAGAATTCTACCTTCTCGGGAAAAATGGTTTTATCACGTCGATAAAGAAAAAGTCCGCCGGTTTTATCACAAACATGCGCTTCAACTGGAAGGTCACAAAAGAAACAATAAGGATCGGTTTGCCGCTTTCGCTAGAAGGACTCGCATTTTCTTTCATATATATTTTTGTTACAAGATATGTGGCTGATTTCGGCACTGTAGGACTCGCTGCGCTGGGTATTGGCCACCGCTCGGAAGCAATCCCTTACCAGATCGGCGAAGCGTTCGCCATAACCTGTTCAATTGTGGTTGGGCAAAACATTGGCGCCAAAAATATTGAGCGGGCGGAAAAAGGAGCATGGCGCGTTTTATTTATTTCGTGGATACCAATGTTTTTCTATGCGATATTTTTATTCTTCTTCCCCGAACAGGTGGCGGGAATATTCACAACCGATCAGGCAGTAATTGCAACGGCAAAAGTATATAATATGATCGCAGCATTCTGTATTTTCTTTGCGATGAGTGAATCAATTTTTGCAGGCGCGTTCGCCGGCGCGGGAAATTCGCTTCCGCCGCTCGCAATTTATTTGCCTATAACAGCTTTAAGAATTCCGCTGGCGGCGCTCCTTGCCCCCAAATACGGAATCAACGGGATTTGGATAGCAATCTTTTCTACTACTATAGCAAAGGGAATTATTATTGCATTCTGGTTTAAACTGGGAAGATGGAAAAGAAGAAAGTTTGATTTGGGAAAAGAACCTGAGCCGGATTACCCAAAGGAGAATTATTTGTAATAAGTTCCCCTCCTTGAATAAGGAGGGGTGTCACCTGCCTGCTGCAGGCAGGCGCAGTGACGGGGTGGTTGAACAAATTTTTAACTAATAATTACAATCTAACTTAATATGAATAAGAGTAGTCAAACCACCCCACTTGCCCCCCTGTGGCTTGCAAGTTTCCACTCCTTATCCAAGGAGGGGAGCAAAAAAAGACTAGTTAACTCCAACTGTCAATAATCTCAATAACTTACAACCTCAGGAACTTTTGCTTTGAATCTACTTGTTTTTATTATTAAATTGCCTAACAATTGTTAGGAAAAGAGTGAACATATGGAAACAGCGACACAAATAACGCGCAGAGAACAGATCATACAAACAGCCGCTAGACTTTTCAGAGCCAAAGGCTTTATGGCATCGAGCATGAGAGATATTGCCGCCGAACTTGGAATCGAAGCGGCAAGCCTTTACAGCCACATAAAATCAAAAGACGAAATCCTGGAAACTATATGTTTCAGAATGGCGGAACAATTTTTAGTTGCAATCGACGAAGTGAACGATATATATTTTAACGCAGAAGAAAAGCTGCGTAAGATAGTTAAGATGCACGTAAGGCTTCTTACGGGCGATTTGAATGCATCTACGGTTTTTCTTCATGAATGGCGTCACTTGCCGCAAAACAGGATAAAGGAATTTAAAGAGATCCGTAACCGATACGAAAGCGGCTTTAGAAGCATAATAATTTTAGGTATTGAAGAACATATTTTTGAAACGGTGCACGAAAAGTTTGCAGTGCTTACGATATTATCGACGCTGAACTGGATAACTGAATGGTACAAACCTGACGGCTCAATGTCAGCAGATGAAATTGCGGAGAATCTGTCTGATTTTATTCTAATGGGACTTCGAAAGAAATCTCATTTGAACGATTAAAAAAGTCAAAGAAGCATTCAGGATTCATAATGTGCTCCTCTATTAGAATTCATAATTAATTAATAAAATAGATCCCCGCCTGCGCCTGCCTGCTGCAGGCAGGCGGGGATGAAAAACTTTATGTATGGAAGCGCATTAATAGAAACAAAAAAAGGCTCAAAGAGCTTAACCGAGGGCGAAGACCCAATTCTTCTGGCAGAATTTGAAGACCGAATTACGCGCGGCGAAAAAATTGAACCCATGGACTGGATGCCAACCCAGTACCGCAAACAGCTCATAAGGATGATAGAGCAGCATGCTCATTCTGAAATAATCGGAGCGCTGCCTGAAGGAACGTGGATAACCCGCGCGCCGGGATTCCGCCGCAAGCTTGCATTAATGGCAAAAGTTCAGGATGAAGTTGGCCATGCTCAGCTGCTTTACAGCGCAGCCGAGACTCTTGGTAAAACAAGAGAAGATATGGTCAACGACCTAATCAACGGCAAATCAAAGTATTCAAATGTATTCAACTATCCCGCCAAGAC
>CAZMRG010000249.1:0-2690 GCA_964568655.1 uncultured Ignavibacteriales bacterium
TTTCTCTCATCAATATTCAAATGACTAATAATGAGACCAAAAACGAACATCAAAGCCAACGAGATAAGGATATTGTTGTATTTTAAAATATTAAAAATCAGACAATTTAAAAATATAATCGAAACAAAAAGGAAACTTTTGTATTTTCTTGCCATAATTAATTTGTAAGTTTTGATAGTTCATTCATCATAGCCGATAGATCGTGGTCACAACTAATGATTAATGAATCATAAGGTATTTCTTTATTAAGATATTCTATTTCCAAATAATTAAGATCATGTGCTCTTCTCAAATAGATATTATACACATTCATATTATATATTTTTTCGCGATAAGAAACATCGCTAACTTTGACTGCTTTATATACTCTTTTCATTTCAAATGATAGAATACAATAATTTTTCTGATAAATGTCAGAGGTCTCCTGTAAAATTAAATCTTTATTAATTATTGAAGTTATCAAATCTGGAGCTAGCATAGGGTAATCTCTAACAGATGATGAATGCTCGTCATGCAAGGTATCTTTCAAATTTTCTAATAGGTGGATATTTAATGCGGTAATAAACTTGCTTAGCTCAATACCTGAATTTAAATATACGACAACTTGCTTCTTTCTCTCTTTTTCCAATTCTACATTATTAAGATGTAAAGCAAGGTAGACTCCCATTAATGTGGCAATTAATAACAATATATACTCTCTGCTAATTTCGAAACTTTTAATAATGCCTTTTTGACTCTTAGCAATTGAAAAGAAGCAGCCTACGACAAAAAAAACAACCATAATTACTATCGCATTATTGTCATAAAAAAAGTAATTTAAAATTAATGAAGTAACGATTACAATAACAATTATTATGAATCCTTTGTGAGTTAACAATTTATTTTTAATTGTTTTCATAACAATTCAGGGTCGAGGACTACTGCTTAATGAACTTAAACGAATCAATGCTGTTCTTAAATGCTTCGCTGTATGCATTGTAAAATGAATCCGGCGAGCCTGCAGTGATTATATACATTCTATTATTGTAAACTATAAAATACTGCAATCCTCGCATCATGCTGGCTTTTTCATCGCTGATACTGTAAGTCATATAAAATGCATTTACGCTGTCTATTTTAGTTTGTCCCGATTCAAGAGTTTTGTAACCCTGGTAACTGGTTCTGAAATGGTCTTCCATTGAACTTACAAATTTTTCAAGTCCCATTTTCAGAAGAGCGCTATCGCCAAGCGTTCCGCTGCCCTGCAAGCCAACGTTAATTTCAATATTCTCCCCTCCTGAAGCTGATACCACAATTGTTTCAGATACGCCGGTTTTTATGTTCCAGCCATCAGGGAAATTCATCCTGAAACCAAAATCATCATTTGTATACGGCTGTTGAGAATATAAGACAGCGGCAGATACAAAAAGCAGAAATAAAATTGTAAAATATTTTTTCATGAAGTTATTAATAAAATTCTATACCGGATATAAATTTACACTCTTTTCAGGATGCCTGTGAACAATCAATTTATATCCCGGTTTATTCTTTAAGTATTTAAGATCTATCTGTCTTCGGGAATCTTCCAGAATAAAATGGTTTAGCTTATGCGGCAGCATCCGATATCCGTCTCCATATTGATTAAATAATATCAATTTATTTTTCATCTTTCTTATTCTCCAGAGTTCATCGCCATTCCTATAAACACCGGGGAGCATATCCAAAAGTTCCGGATAAATTTTCGTTTCAACATCCGGTTTATTTTCTGCCAATTGAACCAGTCCCGGATTCTTTGATTCTTTCCCCGTCTTTGCTTTTAGAAACATCTGCAATAGCCTTAAGCGATCCTTTTCGGTCACATTCTTCCATCTATACGTATTAACCCTATGAACAAACAACAAGTTCTCTTTAGGTAAAATGCTCAGCCCCTGCCCGCCATTACCTAAAGTAGAATACATCCCATGAGACTGAAATCTGCCGCCGGATATGAACCATAATAGCCCGAAATATCCGTAAACTGAAGAATCAAAACTATATGGCTTAACACTTTTAGAGATCCAACTCCCGGGAATAACCCGTTTGCCGTTCCACTTCCCCCTGTTCAGATACAGAAGGCCGAATCTTGCCAAATCCTTAGCAGACATTCTTAACGGATACGCCGGATGAATTGATCTGCCTTTTTCGAGATGATAATATCCGTCAGTTGTTCTAAACTCTTCCATCTGCAAAGGCCGGGCAATTTGTTTTGTAAATTCTGTAAAAAAATTCTTCCCTGTTTCATTTTCGAAAATTGTCAGAAGGGCGTTGAAATCCCAATTATTATAGAAATACTTTTCCCCCGGTTTAAATGTGCCTCTTTTTGGTTTTTTATAGTTTGAATCTTCATATTGCGAAGGCAGATAAATACCGGACCTGGATTTCAGTAAATCAAGAATAGTGGTATTTCTCTCGGAACCGGTAAGCGGCGGGACATCGTCAATATTCAAATCTTTAAGAGTTTTATTTATGTCTATCTTTCCTTTAGCCGCATAAACGCCAATCATTGCATTCATAAGAGCTTTGCGCATTGAATGGCATAAGAATCTTCTTTCAACTTCTCCCCATGAAACCAAAACTGCGCCTTTGTAAATAATTAAAAGCGCATCGCTTCCAATCTTTCTATAAAAATCATGAGCCTTCTTGAGTCCGGCTACTGACCAACCTGCATCTTC
>CAZMRG010000250.1:0-2659 GCA_964568655.1 uncultured Ignavibacteriales bacterium
GCGTTCAAGGCGTATCGAAAAGAAGGCGCGCGCTATAGAAAAGGACCTTGAAAAAGCCCGCGAAATCCAGCAGAGTATTTTGCCCGAACATGAATACAATTTCGGCAATTATGAGATATTCGGAATATCTATTCCTGATAGAATTGTCGGCGGCGATTTTTTTGATTACTACAGGGCGACTAACGAAAGCGACAGGCTGGGCGTTGCGATCGGCGACGCGGCTTCGAAGGGATTTTCAGCTGCGGCGCAGGCGCTTTATGTATCCGGCGCACTGAAGATGGGAACCGAAAACGAGCTGAAAATGAACTCGGTTATGAAAAAAATTAATAATCTTGTATATAAGGTTTTCCCATATGAACGATTTGTTACCCTGTGCTACCTTGAAATATATAAAGATACGCGCGGACTGTGCATGTACACCAACGCTGGCCATAATTCCCCATATCACCTCAGGTATTCAACCAATGTAATTGAGACTGTTGATTCGACAGGCCCGGTTTTAGGTCCGGCTCCCGACCAGGAATATTTGATGGATTCATTCAATTTTGGGCTAAATGACTCTTTATTACTATATACTGATGGAATTGTGGAAGCTACCAATAACAAATTCGAGTTCTACGGCGAAGAAAGGCTAAAAGAGACGCTTATGGAAAACAAAGACCTCGCCGCACGCGATATTGCCAATAATATCATTGAAAGCGTCCAGAAATACTCGGCAAAAGGAAAATATTCAGATGACCGTACGGTCGTCGTTATCAAGAGAATTAAATAAAAAAAATCACTAAATTTGTAGAAGAGACTCACTCCGCGAAAGCGGGATCAATAAATCAATAATACTTTAACATAATATATCTCCGCGTAACCTAAAGGGTACGCCGCGGGGATGCAAATCAAAATAGAAAGCAAATATGAACATACCGGAAGATTTAAAATACACAAAAGACCACGAGTGGATAAAAGTGGAAGGCAGCAAAGGTACAATTGGCATTACAGATTATGCTCAGGGAGAGCTTGGGGATATTATCTATCTTGACATTCCAACATTAGGCAACGTAAAACAGGGCGATTCATTTGGAACTATAGAAGCTGTTAAAACAGTAGCCGATATGAACGCACCTGTATCGGGAAAAATTACTGAAATGAACTCAGCTGTAAACGATAATCCCGCATCAGTTAACCAGGATCCATATGGCGCAGGTTGGATGGCTAAGATCGAATTAACAAATCCATCTGAGCTTGATTCACTTTTAACTCCTGCCGCGTATAAAGAATTAGTAGGAGCATAAGTTTTTAGATTTCATCATTCATCCGATGACGATTGAGTCATCGGATGAATTTAATTTAATCTTACTTTATAAATATTATTTTTTAATCCTGACAGGTTTCCAAAGACCTGTCAGGATTTTTTATGTTCATTATTTTACCAAAACCATCTTCTTAGTCTGAACAAAACTCCGTCCTGAGCCTGTCGAAGGGTCGCCCGATTCAAGTTTGTAAAAATATATCCCGCTTGCGTAAGATGAGGCATTCCAGTTTACTACGTAAACACCGGCTTTTAGCTCTTCATTTACAAGCTTAGTAACTTCCCTACCAAGAATATCATAAATAGTAAGAACAACTTTAGAGCTATTTGGCAAACCGAATTCTATTTTTGTTTCAGGATTAAACGGGTTCGGATAATTACTTCCCAGCCAATATAACTCAGGTATCATCTGGCCCTGAGATTCTATTCCTATCGGATTAGCGCTCATGATAAAATCGATCGTGTCTTTGCTGTAATTAGTCAAAATTACAGATCTTGTCAGCTCGCTAAATCCCATATGGTCCACTATTATATTATATGTACCGGCAGATAAAGAATCAACTTTGTATGCGCCGTTGTTATCACTGATAGAATATGCCTGATACAAATTTCCAAGTTTAGCGTACACAATTGCTCCGTTTAATCCGACGTACGGATTTTGCGATAACTTAGTTATATGGCCAGCTATATGAAGAGGCCCGCCGGGGTTTGAAATCCTATAGACCAGCACGTTTATATTGGTAAGGCTTGTATCAATCGATAAAGTCGTAGCATTTTGCCAGTTTGTTGTTGAAGGATAATATGTCGGTACGAAATTGAGCTGTGCTTCATCGTTTTCAAAAGCCATTATGTCAAAACTTATATGTTGCGGCATACGGGACATCATGTATGAACCGTTTGATTGTATTTGGGCTGAATCAAGAGTAGAAATAACCGAAGTAACGCTGTCATAATGCACCGCTTTCACATAACCCGAAGTAACAGGTTGATTGTTATCCTGGTAATGTACCTGCCCTGAAACTGAATAATAATAACCGCCAGTAGTGGTTTTTAATATTAGCCCGTAATCGCCCACAACATAACCGGTTTGCATGTTTGCAAAAAATACTTCGCTGTTATATTCTGAAGTAGATAGTGTGTCCTGACCTGTCCATGAGGCGGCTCCATCGGTAGTTTTAAAGATTACAGATGGACCGCCAATAGCAAAACCTGTTAATGCACCCGGAAAATAAACTGAAATGCATTGTGTTACCGCCTGTGCGGGGGAAAAACTAGCCCCCTTATTTGTTGTTTTTTCAATAAATGTATAATTAGAATAATAACCGTTCAATGAATCCACAAATTTAAACTGAGCGT